>NZ_BAEV01000104.1 GCF_000246895.1 Clostridium arbusti SL206
ATCAATAACCTTATATTTAAACGTATATTATAAAAACTTTATTAATATGCTTATAATGAAAAGCTAGGTATATGAAAAGGGTTAATAAGTCAAATAACTATTATAATGACTAATTATTTCTTTGAACATGCCTTATATAAGGAGTGTTAATTATGCCGAAATCGGCTACCGAATATAGTTTATTATCAGAAGATAAATTAAAAGAATTTATTCTTAGTGAATATAATTTGCAGGATGCTTATATCAATCAAATAAAATTTAAAAATACGGATAAGCAAAGAGCTGTTTATAAAGTAGATCATAATTCCAAATCCTATTGCTTGAAAAAAGTTTATTATACTAAAGAAGAACTTCTCTTTGTATACTCCAGTATTGAGTGGCTTTACAGGTTTAAATTACATGTTCCCAGAATACTTCCAACAAAATCTGGCGGAAGATTCGTTTTGTTTAATAATATGCTTTTTATACTAACGCCCTGGGTTGATGGTGAAAAATGTGACTATGATAATCCAGTTCATATAATTGAATCTGCTAAAACCTTAGCTAAAATACACAAAGCTACTGAAAATTTTTTTCCTATAGAAGGAAGTAATATACGACTTGGCTATGAAAACATATATACATCTATGAATAAGCATTTTCATCAATTACTTACTTATTCAAATCTAGCAATTGAATACCGTGATATCTTTTCTAGCATATTTATTAAAAATTTTGACATATGTATTAATTTAGCTAAGATTTCTAATGATGTAGCTTCACAGATAGATTCAAATAACATGAAAAAATCTTTATGTCATTTAGATTTTGTAAATAAAAATATAATATTCGACAAAAACAGCAAAGTATGGATAATAGATTTTGACAAATGCAAAATTGACTATCGTGCTCATGATATATCTTATTTTCTTAGAAGATTTTTAAAACGTGAGAATACAAATTGGAATCTAGATCTTTTAGTAAATTGTCTATACGAATATGAAAATATTCTCCCATTAACTATAGACGACTATAAATATATTCTATCATATATTAGCTTTCCACAAAAGTATTGGAAACTTGCAAGAGATTATTATAACAATATAGATAAATGTAACAAATCTTCATTTATAACCTTGTTAGATAAAACTGTAAGGCATACTGAAAATCAATTGGAAATGATATATGGTTTCAAAGATTTCATTAAAAAAAATCATAGATTGTAAAATATAAAGAGGCTGTAAATCAATTCACAGTCTCTTTATAATATTAAAATGTGTGAAATTTTATTATCTTGGATTTTTAACCTGTGCCTGAGCTGAAGCTAGTCTTGCTAGTGGAACTCTAAATGGAGAACAGGATACATAATCAAGACCTGTTGCATGACAAAACTCAACTGAAGATGGATCTCCTCCATGTTCTCCGCAAATGCCGAGATGTATATCAGGTCTAGTTTTTCTACCAAGCTCTACTGCCATCTTAACTAATTTTCCAACTCCAACTTGATCTAATTTTTCAAAGGGATCAAATTCATATATTTTATTCTCATAATAGTCATTTAAAAATTTACCAGCATCATCTCTAGAAAAACCAAAAGTCATCTGAGTCAAATCATTTGTTCCAAAGGAGAAAAATTCTGCTTCCTTTGCAATTTCATCAGCTGTAAGTGCAGCCCTTGGTATTTCTATCATAGTTCCTACACTATATTTAAGTTTTTCCTCACTCTTCTCAATTACCTGATTGGCTGTTTTTACAACTATATCTTTAACAAATTTTAATTCTTTTATTTCGGCTACAAGAGGAATCATTATTTCAGGTACTATATTAAATCCCTTTTTCTTATTAACTTCAATAGCAGCTTCTATAATCGCTGTAGTTTGCATCTCAGCAATTTCAGGATAGGATACTGTAAGCCTACATCCTCTATGACCCATCATAGGATTAAATTCATGTAGTGAAGCTATGGTAGTTTTAAGTTCCTCGAAACTTATTCCCATTTCCTTTGCTAGTGCCCTTATATCTTCTTCTTCAGATGGTAGAAATTCATGTAATGGTGGATCTAAAAATCTTATGGTTACAGGATTCCCCTCCATTGCCTCATATATTCCTATAAAATCTTTTTTCTGCATTGGCAATAGTTTATCTAAGGCTTTCTTTCTTTGCTCTGCAGTACTTGCTACTATCATTTCTCTTACAGCTGGAATCCTATCAGCCTCAAAGAACATATGCTCTGTTCTGCATAACCCTATTCCCTTAGCTCCAAATTTTATTGCTTCCTTGGCCTCACTAGGGGTATCTGCATTGGTCCTAACTTGTAACTTTTTAATTTGGTCTGCCCATTTCATAAAAATTTCAAAATTACCACTAATTGTAGGTACAGTAGTCTTTATAGCTTCACCATATACATTTCCAGTACTTCCATCTAATGAAACATAATCTCCTTCATTATAGCTCTTTCCGTCAGCTTTAAGCAGCTTTTTCTCTTCATTAATACTTATTTTGCCACAGCCGGCTACACAGCAAGTTCCCATACCTCTAGCAACCACAGCAGCATGGGAAGTCATTCCACCTCTTACTGTAAGTATACCTTCTGCAGCAATCATCCCTTCAATATCTTCAGGGGAAGTCTCTAATCTTACCAATATTACCTTTTCACCTTTTTCATGATGTTTTTTAGCTTCTTCTGCAGTAAAATAAATTTTACCACAGGCAGCACCTGGAGAAGCAGGTAACCCTTTAGCTATAGCTGCAGCCCTTTTAATTTCATCTAAGTCAAAAGCAGGATGAAGAAGAGTTTCTAATTGCCTTGGCTCTACTTTTAAAATAGCTTCCTCTTTAGTAATAGAACCTTCATTAACCATATCTACTGCTATTTTTAAAGCAGCTTGTGCAGTTCTCTTACCATTTCTTGTTTGCAAAAAATATAGCTTCCCCTGTTCTATAGTAAACTCCATATCCTGAATATCTTTATAATGATTTTCTAATTTATGAGCTATATTTATAAATTCATCATAACATTTAGGTGAATCTTCTTTAAGCTTTGTAATTGGCTGTGGTGTTCTTATACCCGCAACCACATCTTCTCCCTGGGCATTTATAAGGTATTCTCCAAATATTTTATTTTCACCTGTAGCTGGATTCCTTGTAAAAGCTACTCCAGTTCCAGAAGTATTCCCCATATTGCCAAACACCATAGATTGAACATTTACACCAGTACCCCATTCTCCAGGTATATCGTTTAATCTTCTATAAACTATGGCTCTAGGATTATTCCAAGATCTAAAAACAGCTGATACAGCCTCTATAAGCTGCTGTCTTGGATCTTCTGGAAATGGATTTCCTATCTCTTTAATATAAAGCTCCTTAAATTGAATTACTAATTTTCTTAAATCGTTTTCATCTAATTCAGTATCAATTTTAACTCCTTTTTCCTCTTTAACTCTATCAATTAAATCCTCAAATTTTCTCTTTTCAATACCCATAACTACATCTGAAAACATCTGAATAAATCTTCTATAGGAATCATACGCAAATCTTATGTTATTAGTAAGTTTTGCTATTTTTTCTACGGTGATATCGTTTAACCCCAAGTTAAGAATTGTATCCATCATTCCAGGCATAGAAACTCTCGCCCCTGATCTTACGGATAAAAGCAATGGATTATCTGAAATACCAAAAGATTTACCTGTAATTTTTTCAAGTTCAGTTAAAGCATCATTAATTTGAAGTATTATGTCCTTAGATATACTTTTTCCATCATCATGATACTTTATACAAGCCTCTGTACTTACAGTAAATCCTTGAGGAACTGGTATTCCAAGATTAGTCATCTCTGCTAAATTGGCGCCTTTTCCCCCCAATAGATTTCTCATCTTAGCATTTCCCTCAGTAAAAAGATATACATATTTTTTATTTGTCATAGTCACATCCCCCTTTTATTAACCTTCTATTTATATTAATAAAATTAATTAAATATACTTATTAAACTTAAACACTATCTCCAAGTTTCACAAATAATCTTGTTATATTTGTCTTTGATATTTTCCCTACTATTTTATATAATTCCTTATTCTCCTCAGTAATCTTTTCAACTACAGGAAGACTATCTACTTCATGTTCTATTATCTTTTTAGCCGTAACGTATGCAGATTCTTCTTTTTCAACGCAAATTATATTTGGCATTCTTGTCATAATAACACCCACAGGTACTTGATGCATATCAGTGCCGCCAATAGCTATCTTTAGAAAATCCTTTCTTGATACAGCGCCCACAAGATATCCTCTATTTTCAATAAACAATGTCCCCACATCGTTTAGAAATAAGTATACAATTGCATCATAAACTTTATTACCTTCATCCATAACAACGGCTTCAGACATTATATCTTTTGCTTTTATATTTCTTATATAATCATATAATATGCTATAGGATGGTTTTTTTGAATAAATATATCCAACTTTAGGTCTTGCTTCTAATATTCCCGTCATTGTAAGAATGGCAAGATCAGGTCTTAAAGCAGCTCTTGTAACACTTAACTTTCCTGCCAGTTGTTCACTGGTTATAGGTTGTTTTTCTTGAACTAATCTTATTATTTCTTTTTGTCTCGGTGATAACTTAATGAGTAACACCCTCTTTCTAAATCTTACTCATTAATTATAACATTTAATTGACTCCAATTGTATAGCACTTTTCATTTTTATGTAAATTAAATACTAAATATATAATAAAAACTCCGTTAAAATACTATTAGTTGTGACAACTATATACATTCTAACGGAGTTTTTTAAAAAATCATTATTTTATTTATCATTTTTATCTTCTGTTTTATTTTTATCTTCATCTTCAAATTTTACAGTATATTGATATGAATTATTGTCTTCTGTTTTATTATTTCCATATTCATCTTTAGTAAATTTATCTTTAACTTCTGTTGCTTTATCTTTCACATTTGACATAGCATTTTTTATAATCTTATTTACTACATCTACAGTGCCATCTTCCTTAGTAATTTCTACTGTCACCCTAGTGACTACTGCTGTTAAGAATATTATAGCCAGTAATGAAGGTAGCGCTGCCATTATAGCAACTCCTGCGGCTAAACCTGCATTAATAGGTATGTCTACTAAAACTTTCTCATCTTTTTTAACTCTAATTCTTGTTACATTTCCTTTTCTTATAGTTTCCTTTATCCATTCAGTAAATTCTTCTTTAGACGTATATATCTGTTCCTTTGTAGTTTTTGCATTTTTTTCAATATATATTAATGCATCTACTACATTTCCTTCAGTAGCTTCCAATGCTGCTTTTGCCTCAGTATAAGATACTCCCGTTCTTTCTCTTATAATATCGATCTTTTCTAATGTTATTTCTGCCACATTAATCACTCCTTTTTAAACTATCTAATATTTCTAAACTCTTTGGCTTTTTCCCATAACTTTGTAAAATTAAATCGCTTAGAATATTATAAACTTCATCTTTAATTTTACTATCAAGATTTACCCTGTAAACTTTATCTAAAGAAAGTTTAGATAAATAACTTAATGTTTTGAAAGCAGCAAAACTTATAGTTTTTCCATTGCTTTTATCACATTGGTTACAAATTCCACCATAATATTGATAACTAAAATAGTTAGATGTATCTATTTTTTTTCGACATTTTACACAGTAATCTAAATTGAGAGTATAACCAGTTAAAGCTAAAAGTTTAATTTCAAAAGCTCTAGTGAGTGTTTCTATATCTCCTACCTTATTTTTTATAAGATAGAAAGCAGTAACAAATTCTCTGAATAATGTTCTATTACTTTCGCCTTCAACCATTGATAAATCGATTAGTTCACATAAGTAAGAAGCATAGGTTAAAGTATCTAAATCAGATAGAAATTGTTGAAAGGAATCTATTATTTCACCTTCATTAACATTAAACATGCTCTTGCCTTTAAATAAAGTATAATTTCCAAAACAAAATATCAATGAAATCGGCATGAACTTGCTTTTACTCTTTTTTGCACCTTTTGCTATTACAGTTATTTTACCAAATTTTTCTGTAAATATCCACAAGATTTTGTCATTATCATTTATATCTCGGCATTTTATAATTACGCCTCTGCTATTAAATATAGACAGAAAATCACCCCACTACCTATATTCTATCCTTTTTTATAGGAATTAATTATTTTTTTATTTTTTTATATCCTAATTCATTTAGTAAAAATGGATTATCTCTCCACTCTTTCTTTACTTTAACCCAAATTTTTAAGTTTACTTTTACCTTAAGAAATTCTTCTATATCTTCTCTTGAATACTTAGATATTTTCTTTAACATATTACCACTCTTACCTATTATAATGCCTTTATGAGAGTTTTTTTCACAAAATAAAGTAGCTTCTATATTATACACACCCTTATCATTTTGTTTCATTGACATTATTTCTACAGCTATTCCGTGAGGCACCTCATCACTTAAAAGTCTCAATGCTTTTTCCCTAATAATCTCACTGACAACAAATCTTTCTTGTACATCTGTAAGCATATCTTCAGGATAATATTGAGGTCCTTCTGGCATATTTCCTATCATTATTTCAATAAGTTTATCTACATTTTTCCCCTTATATGCAGATATAGGTATAATTTCTTTAAAGTTAAATTTCTCAGAATAATTTTTCAACGTTTGTGCAAGTCTCTCATTGGTAGTCTCATCTATTTTATTTACTACTAAAAACACAGGAATATTTAATTCCTTAAGTTGTTCTAAAATAAATTCATCTCCTCTACCCATTATAACATCTGGAGTAGTTACAAAGACAATTAAATCTACATCCTTAAAAGAATCTGTGGCAAGTTTAACCATATACTCCCCTAGCATATGCTTTGGTTTATGTATTCCTGGGGTATCCACAAATATAAGCTGAGAATCCTTAGCAGTTAATATAGTTTGTATATTATTTCTTGTAGTTTGAGGTTTACTAGATACTATTGATAATTTTTCCCCCATAATATAATTTAATAAGGTAGATTTTCCAACATTAGGCCTACCTATGATTGTAACAAAACCTGATTTGTGCATAATTTCTCCTTTAGTTCATTAATAAATTTTACTATTTTAAGTCCTTCTTTGAAAATGCTCCTGGTAGTATTTCTTCTAAATTTTTTATAATATAATCATTTTCATTTTTAGCTAAAATTATATCTGTATTTTCATCTGAGAATTCTTCAATAACCTGTCTGCAAATTCCACAAGGATAAGTATACATTGAGTTATTTCCAACAATGGCAATAGCTTTAATACTCTTTCCGCCCTCGGATATTCCCTTAAAAATAGCAGTTCTTTCAGCACAATTTGTTGCACCATAGGATGCATTTTCAATATTACATCCTGAATATATTTTTCCGTCATCCATTATTACAGAAGCTCCAACCTTAAATTTTGAATAAGGTGCATAAGCTCTTTCTCTGTATTCCAATGCTTTTATAATTAAATTTTTATAATCCATAACTCTCTCCTATTATAAAGCATTCTCAAAGAAATAAGCAACCAATATGCTTGTATATTGGACTTATTATTTCTTTTATATGCCTAATATGAATTGCAGTTTCCCTAGTCTACTCAAATAATCTAAAAAGTAAAATAGTTAATAAAGTTCCAAATACTCCCCCTACTAATACTTCCAGTATAGAATGTACTTCAGAATCCACCCTGCTTTGGGCAACTACAAAAGCTAAAAAGTAACTTAATATTATAACCGTTGGCTGTTCCGACATTAAAGTAATAGTAGTTGCAACGGCAAAGGCAATAGCACTGTGTCCACTAGGCATACCGCCTCTTAATGGCGTACCTTCTCCAAATACAGCTTTAATTATAATTGTTGTTATACATACAATTACAAGTATAACAAATATCATATAAGGATTAGAATTTTTAATTTTAGTTATTAAAGTAAATGATATTGGGTGCAATTTCTCTCCGAATATAATATAACCTACTATAAAAGCATTTATTGCAGTTACTAATACTGCACCTGCTGCCACATTTTTAGCTATTTTAGCTAGAGGATGATAATAATTTGCAGACATATCTACAGTACATTCTACTGCCGTATTAATCATTTCTGCGCTTATAACCATAGTAATAGTAATAGTTACAATTAATAGTTCTACCTTGCTTAAATCCGTAAAGAAGCAGGCTGTAAGTGCTAACAAAGCCACTATCATATCTATTCTCATATTTCTTTGAGTTCTCACTGCATATAGTATTCCATCAATAGCATAATTAAAACTATCTACAACCCTTTTTACCTTCATACGCAAGTCACCCCTTCAGATACCATGATTATCGATTTATATTAAATTTATTTAATATTTCCTCTTCTCGTTTTCTCATTATTGTTTTCTCTTCTTCTATCATGTGATCATATCCTAATAAATGAAGTACTGAATGAATAGTTAAATAGGAACACTCTCTTATGAAGGAATGACCGAAATCTATGCTTTGTTCTTTAGCCCTCTCTAGTGACAAGGCTATATCTCCTAGTACAAGTTTTCCTTCATCCAGAAATGTATCATCAAATTTATTTTCCCTATAAGCTTCTTTATATATACTTCCCTCTGGATAATCTAACATTGGAAAAGATAATACATCTGTGATTCTAGGAATATCTCTCATCTCTCTATTTATCTCTTTTATCTCTTCATTATCAATTAAAATAACAGAAACTTCATAATCTATATTTACTCCTTCTTCTTTAAGAGCGTAGTCAATTATATCTCTTATTATTTTTTCATTCTCTAAGGAAAAATCTATCTTATTTTGTCTGTTATCAATAAAAATCATGTACTACTTCCCCTTTATTTTCTTTATTTGAGATTTATCCATGGGGTATTCAATCCTGTGATGATAAATACCGTTTAAAGTTTTCAAAAAAGACTTTCTTATATTATTTAAATCTTTAAGTGTTAAATCGCAATTATCTAATTGGCCTTCATTTAATCTAGCTTTTATTATATTATTAACCATTTCTTCAATTTTACCTTTTGTAGGATTAGCTATTGACCTTACAGAAGCCTCTACACTATCCGCTAACATTATAATAGCATTCTCCTTGGTTGAAGGAATTGGTCCTGGATACTTGAAGTTTTCTTCGTTTATTTCTTCTGGGTTTTCACTAGAATTCTTCATAGTTATGTAGAAGTACTTTACTAAAGTAGTTCCATGATGCTGAGCTATAGTATCCTGAATTGTCTTTGGCACTTTATATTCCTTTGCAAGTTCTAATCCATCCTTTACATGAGATATTATGACTAATGCACTCAAATTAGGTGAAATTTTATCATGAGGATTATCATTTCCAATTTGATTTTCTTTGAAGAAATAAGGTCTTATTATTTTACCTATATCATGATAATAAGCACATACTCTAGCAAGTACCGGATTTCCTCCGACATCTTCTGCTGCCACCTCTGCTATGTTGGCAACTAAAATACTATGATGATAAGTACCTGGAGCTTCCATTAATAATCTTTTTAATAGTGGCTGATTGGGATTTGACAATTCTAAAAGTTTAACTGTAGTTACAATGTCAAAAGTACTTTCTAAAAACGGAAGAAATCCTACAGTAAATATAGCAGAAATACATGCTCCTAAAAATGAAAATCCTGTTACTTTAAGAACATCTATAACATTATTACTAAGTAGAAACCCTACAGAGAAGGTAATTATAGCATTTATTACAGCTACATAGAGAGAAGAATATAATATATCATTTCTCATCTGCATTTTTTTCAAAACAATAGCTGGTAATAGTGCACTGGTTATTGCTATTAGTGTTATCTGAGAATTAAATTCTACTACACCACTTATTAGTATACAGTTTAGTATGCTTATAAATAATGATACCTTATCATCTATTAAAAGTGTTAAAAGCATTGGTACACAGGCCAGAGGAATTAAAAATGGCGAAATAATATCTATTGACCTAGCTAGTATTAAAGAAACTATATTAAGTGAAAATATAAGTATCAATTTACTATTGTCTTTAAGTAATTCTGGATGATATTTATATAAATAAAATATTTCAATAAATAGTACAACAAAAATAAGTACTGCAAGATTAATATATACAAACCAATTAAAATTATTATTGTTATTTAAGAGACCCAAGTCCTGCAATATCTGTAATTGTTCCTTTGTTACAGGTTCTCCCTCTTTAACAATAATCTGATCCTTTTTTATTATAACAGGTGATACCTTTTTCTCTGCACTATCTCTTATTTCACTAGTTTTATCTTCGTCCAAAAAAAGATTTGGCTTTATGTAAGAATTAGATATTGCGGTACCTAATTCTGATATGTCTTTGTTAAATTTAGAATTACTAAATTGAGTACTTACATAGTCTTGAGCCTTCTTAGTATCATCACTGTTACCTTCTCTTATGTCATTAGAAAATATACCCTTAATATTTTTTATTATAAAAGACTGAAGACTATTATAGTCATCTTTACTCATAGAAACGAGCGTATTAATTTCACTATCAGCTAAATTATAAACTAAATTACTTTTAATATTAGTAGCTTTTTGATTGATATCTATATTTGAATTCCTTATGTTATTTATTTTATCAAAATTACTATTTAAATCTGCTTCTGCACTTCCCTCCACCTCAGTTTTCTTATTATACTGCTGTCCTACAGAATCTGCTGCCTGTTTTCTTCTAGCATCAGTAGCTAACTTATCTTCAACTTCTCGCGATGCTTTAATATCTACCTTAGCTATATCCCCTTCTCTAAGGTCATATTTCTGGGTTACCAGTGAAGTAAGCATAATACCATAAATTATAAAAAAAGTAATAAAAAAAACATATACTTTTCTAGCATTCTTACCTTTTATCAAGCTTAATAATCTCATATAATTCACCCTTTTGTTTATCCAAATCTATTTTGTATTTTCTGCTATATTCTCTTCTGTGGTTACTAGTACTCTAACCTTGCACATATTTCCATCTATATTATTATCAACTGCTTTATTAATAATATTAACAGACTTATCAAAATTTATTATTAAATTTTGATATATGGCATTACCCGTATTATTTATCACAACTTTAGGATCTAATTTAATATTTTTTTCTTTAACCTCATAGTATATTTCCTTTTTTATGAAATTATTATTATCTTCTATTTTATCATACTTAGCAAACTTATTTAAACTATTTTTAAAATAAATTTTTTTACCTAATACCCTTATATAATAATTAGTAATTTTATTACCTGTCCTATTTTTTTCTATCCTAGATAGAGGAACTTCTCTTGTTTCCTCATAATAAATTTTAGCTATAACATTTCCACTAGCATGTACAGAATATGTTAATCCTTCATTTCCCTGTTCACCCTTAACAATCAGTTGTCCCTTTCTAACTATATCACCAGGCTGAACCACAGCAGTTCCAGCTTTTGTATATATTCGTGCTATTTGACCATCTTTCTTCGCAATAAGGTCCGAAGGTGAATTATCATTAACTACCTCAGGAGGAGACTGCCTTTCTGTAGCAGTAACTTTTAGTTTAGAACCCTGGATCCTAACTCTCACCCACATTATACTAGCATTATTAGTTTTTAATTTTTCTTCTATATCATACACATTTATATTCTTTTTATTTATTCCAGGTGTTACACCAATATTTTTAAGTTCATCCCTTATTTCATAAGGCGCTATATTTTTTTCAGTGGTTATATCAATTCCCCATATGTAATTTGACAAATAGGAAATAATACCTATAAATATAAATACACCTAAAACCATAGCTATTCTCTTTTTTAATTTAATCTTAAAAAATATCATACCACTTCTATTTATTATTTTTATTTTACTTTTAGTTCTTGTAGCTACCTCTTTAACCTTGTAATAATTATTAAAACTTGTATCAAATGTTATAGTATTTATACTATTTCTTTTTATATTTGTTACTACTATTCCATGCATCCATAATACATTTATTATCCTCTCTATTTCTTTAGATTGAAATTGTACTGTTATTGTCCCATTTCTGTATTTTTTTAAATCAAACTTATTTCCCATTTTACTTCCCCTCATATTCCACAGATTTAAAAGTTCCACTCAGCACTATAGTAGTACCTGAAATAAACAGAATTTCAAAATTACTTCCTTGTATTTCTATATTACCAAAACTAGATTTTATCTTTATAAAATCATCACTAAATTGTAGAATCCCTTGATGATTTTCAATAGTTATTTCATCATTTCCAACTATAATTATCTTAGGTATATTTAAAACAACATCTCTTGGTATATCCAATTTTTCAGCTAAATTCTTTTTTACCTTTGAAATTTTATTTTCCATATATCTAACCCTCTAATCTACAAAAATACTCTCATGTAAGCTTATGAGAGAGAAGCTAATTTAATTACTCAAAAAATAAAAAAAGCCCGGTAAAACCGGACTTTACATATTACATTATTTACTTTAAATATTCTTTTACTAATCTACTAATCATGCCGTTATCAGCACGTCCTTTAGTTTTAGGAATAATAGCAGCCATAACTTTTCCCATGTCTTTTATGCTATTAGCGCCAACTTCACTAGTTGCACTTTTTATTATATCTTTTAACTCATCTTCTGTTAACTGCTGAGGAAGGTAACTCATAAGAATTTCAATTTCAGCATCAGCTGCATCGACTAAATCCTGTCGTTTGCCTTTTTTAAATTCAAGCAAAGCGTCACGTCTTAACTTAACTTCCTTTGCTAAAACCTCAATGACTTCTTCGTCATTCAATTTAACTGCATTAGTTTTCTCAATTTGTAAAATAGCAGCCTTGGCCATGCTAATCACATTAGCTTTAAATTTATCTCTACCTTTTAAGGCATCTTTCCAATCCTGCTGTAGCTTTTCTTTAAGGGACATTGTGTGTACCTTCTTTCAAAACTCTATTTAAATTTTCTTTTCCTAGCAGCTTCTGATTTTTTCTTTTTCTTTACACTAGGTTTTTCATAATGCTCTCTCTTTCTCACTTCTGAGAGAACCCCAGCTCTAGCACATTTTTTCTTAAATCTTCTTAGAGCGCTTTCTAATGTTTCATTTTCTCCAACTTTAATTTCTGACATCTGTATCCCTCCCTCCGCTAGTACACTTCAAATCTTAAATTCAAACTAGCTTCCATATGGGCTAAGTAGCACATTGTTTATTATACAACATCAACTTCATTATTGTCAACAATTTCAAATACATTAAGCATAAATTTCCCATAGAAATTGTAAGTTATAAGTTATATATTTTTTTTATTTTTAGCCTGGAGGCCAGTTTAATTTTCTTCCTCCAAGAAGATGAAAATGTATGTGCGGCACTGTTTGACCGCCATCTTCTCCACAGTTTGATACTATTCTATAACCATCTTCTGCCACACCTAGTTCCTTGGCAATCTTTGCCCCGATATTATAGATATATCCTATAAGCTCTTCATCTTCCTTTTTCAACCCATTTATACTAGTAATATGCTTTTTAGGTATAATCAATACGTGTACCGGTGCTTCAGGACTTATGT
The DNA here is from genome assembly GCF_000246895.1 of Clostridium arbusti SL206. Lineage (GTDB taxonomy): Bacteria > Bacillota > Clostridia > Clostridiales > Clostridiaceae > Clostridium_I > Clostridium_I arbusti. The sequence continues at coordinate 13,530 of NZ_BAEV01000104.1, forward strand.
CTTTAAAACTAAGTACCTTTTCATCTTCATATACTTTATCGCAAGGTATCTCGCCTTTTACGATTTTACAGAATATGCAATCTTCCATTTTATCACCTCCCTTAACTA
>NZ_BAEV01000103.1 GCF_000246895.1 Clostridium arbusti SL206
TATGGTTAACAGCCGAGTGCTCCACCGTTGAGCTATCGCGGAATATTTTTATTAATTTGTTTTGTAAGTGTTGTTTGCCTCACTTACATATATTATTATAACAAGATATTAAAAAAAATCAAGTGTTTTTTTAATTTTTTATTATTTTTTAAATTAAATGTTTTTAATGATTATATAAGCATTAAAAACATTTATATTTATATACAAATTTAACTCTTTATTGGATAAATGCATTATAAAAAATATAAATCTCTCTTTTATAACTTATATTCAAGTTAAGTGATTTTAATAAAAAAATACTCAGTTCATCATAAAAAATAGTTGATTTATTAAACAATAAGATTTATTTATCATTATATAAATCTACAATTTCATTTACCGTATATATAACAAAGATTAACACTGAGAATAAAATTAATTCCAGCATTAATCTTTGTTTTAAAAATCATTAGAAACAGTCAATAAAAACTATTTTTATTTTAATACTACCTTTTAAATACTTAATTTATTGTTGTTGCATTGGTTTCATTGTAGGAAATAATATAACATCTCTTATTGAATAAGCATCTGTTAGGAACATTATAAGTCTATCAATACCTATTCCAAGTCCACCTGTTGGAGGCATTCCAATCTCCAAAGCATTAATGAAATCATCATCCATCATGTATGCTTCATCATCTCCAAGTTCTCTTTCTCTAAGCTGCTGTACAAACCTATCCTTTTGAACTATTGGATCGTTAAGTTCTGAATATGCATTACATAATTCTCTACCATATATAAAACCTTCAAATCTTTCTGTAAAGGCTTCATTTCCTCTCTTCTTTTTTGTAAGAGGTGAAATTTCTACAGGATAATCACATACAAATGTAGGCTGTATCATTTTTTCCTCACCATAAGCTTCAAATAACTCATTTAATACATCACCCTTTGTACAATCCTCTAGTTTTTTCTTAAGTTCAAGGCCCTTCTCTTTAGCTACAGTTCTTGCTTCCTCATCTGTACTAATTTTATTGAAATCAACTCCAGCATATTCCTTAACAGCATCTACCATAGTTATTCTTCTCCATGGTGGAGTAAAGTCTATTTCAGTACCTTGATATGTCACTTTAGTTGTACCAAGTACTTTTTCGCAAACATAAGCTACCATATTTTCAGTAATTTTCATCATATCATTATAGTCAGCATAGGCTTCATATAATTCTATCATTGTAAATTCAGGATTATGTCTTACGTCAATACCTTCATTTCTAAAATTCTTACCTATTTCATATACTTTTTCAAATCCACCAACAATAAGTCTTTTTAAATACAATTCCGTTGCTATTCTGAGGTACATATCTATATCTAATGCATTATGGTGAGTATCAAATGGTCTAGCTGCTGCACCTCCTGCTATAGGTGACAATATAGGAGTTTCCACCTCAAGATACTCTCTATTGTCTAAAAACTCTCTTATAGACCTTATAATAGCTGTCCTCTTAAAGAATGTGTCTCTAACATCCTGATTGATTATAAGATCAACATACCTTTGTCTATATCTTAAATCTGGATCTTTTAATCCATGAAATTTTTCAGGAAGTGGCTTCAAAGATTTAGATAAAAGTTCGAAATCTATAATATGTATACTAACTTCACCTGTTTTTGTCTTAAATACTCTACCTGTTATTGATACAAAATCTCCTATATCAAAGGTTCTATAGAATTTGATCTTTTCTTCACCCACATCATCTATCTTTATATATAACTGTATTTTACCATATCTATCATGTATATCAGAGAAACCTGCTTTTCCATGTACTCTTTTTGACATAAGTCTTCCTGCGACAGTAACAGTTTTACCTTCAAGTTCATCATAATTTTCCTTCACTTGCTCTGATGTATGAGTTCTTTCTACAGTGTAAACATCAAAGGGATCCTTTCCCGCTGCTTGAAGATCAGAAAGTTTTTGTCTTCTTTCCTTTAACAAATCATTCATTTGAGCTTCTTCTTTTGCCTGAAGCCTCTGCATTTTTATTTCTTCTTTTGTCAATGACTTTTTTTCATTTGACATTATAATACCTCCATATTATGGTCTACTTATTTCCAATATTTCAAATTTATTTATACCGTCAGGTACCTGCACTTCTACTATTTCCCCTACTTTTTTCCCAATTAATGCACTTCCAATTGGGGATTCATTAGAGATTTTATTTGCAAGAGGATCAGCTTCTGCAGAACCTACAATTAAAAAATTAACTTCCTCATCAAATTCATAGTCCTTAACTTTAACTAAGCTTCCTACATTAACCTTATCCTTTGGTATATCTGATTCATCCACTATAGTGGCATTTTTAAGCATATTTTCTAGTTGTATAATTCTTCCTTCAAGAAATGCCTGATCATTTTTTGCTTCATCATATTCAGAGTTCTCACTTAAATCACCAAAAGAAAGAGCTACTTTTATTTTTTCAGTAACCTCTTTTCTCTTAGTAGTTTTAAGATACTCCAATTCCTCTTCTAATTTCTTCAAACCCTCATAAGTCATAACATATTTTTTTACTTCACTCATTTTACTTCTCCCCTTCTGATTTCATAAAATGCCCTACTCTATATTTATAGGTAATATATTTAAAATAATAGCATAATAAAAGAATACCAATATCTAGTCGTAACCATTTAAGTAATTATAAAACAGCCTATTTACATTGTCAATATTAGTGAATAGAGCCTCTTCTAAATATCAATTTTTACCTACTAAATTATATTCACATTATTACCCGTTTACAACAAGTATATTTTCTAAAACATTTAATTATATATATTCAATCTAACTAATTTAATTATAACTATTAAGTCTATTTTCATTATTAAATTTAAACAATATACAATATTAGTTAACCTCAAAGGAAAATCTAATGTTAATTATAAAAGCAATTGTAATCTATATTGTTGAAGTATTTCAATAACTTTATCACTATTTTTTTCATAGTTAACTTTATTTTTTATATCAGTAGAATTTCTTAATCCCTTCAAATACCAAGCTATGTTCTTTCTCATTTCTCTTACTGCTCTATTTTCTCCATAATACTCTACAGCAAGCTTTAAATGGCTAATGCACATATCAATTTTTTCTTCTATAGAAGGTTTTATAATCTCTTCTCCATTAAATGCCTGTTTAATTTCTCTAAAAATCCACGGATTCCCCATAGATCCTCTAGCTATCATTATTCCATCACAATTAGTTTTCTTTTTAATTTGCAAGGCATCTTCTGTTGAAAAAATATCCCCATTACCTATAACCGGTATAGAAACTTCTTTTTTCACCTTCGCTATTATGTCCCAATCCGCTTTGCCTTCATACATTTGTTCTCTAGTTCTTCCATGAACTGCAATAGCATCCGCACCAGCTTCTTCTATCACTTTTGCAAAATCCACTGCATTTATATTTTCACTATCAAATCCTTTTCTAAATTTAACTGTAACAGGCTTAGTAGAAGCTTTTTTTGTCTCTCTAACTATTTCAGCAGCTAATTTAGGATTCTTCATAAGTGCAGAACCTTCTCCATTTTTTACTATCTTATGAGCAGGACACCCCATATTTATATCAATTATACATATATTTTCATTGTTATTAAAATAATCGCATGCCTTAGCCATAATAGAAGGCTCACTACCAAAAATCTGTACAGCCACCGGTCTCTCTTTTTTTGATACCTTAAGCAATTCTTTAGTATTTTCACTTCCATAATAAAGTGCCTTTGCACTTACCATCTCCGTATATACAAGGCCGCATCCCATATCCTTACATATTCCTCTAAATATAATATCTGTTACCCCAGCCATAGGTGCAAGAAAAACGTTGTTAGAAAATTCAAGATCTGATATTCTCATAGTTCACCTGCTTTTTATTCTTCTCATATATAATTCTCAATCCTTCCAATGTTAGGAATGGATTTACAATGTCTACATTTTTTGATTCTTCACTTATAAGTTTAGCAAGACCACCTGTAGCCACTACTAAAGTATCCTGCTCTCCTAGTTCTACCATTTCTTTTTTCATTTTATCTACTATATAATCAACTTCACCTATATATCCATATACTATTCCTGCCTGCATACTTGTTACTGTATTCTTACAGATAATCTCTGAAGGTTTAAGCAATTCAACTCTAGGTAACTTTGCAGCCTTCTGAAAAAGGGCATCGGATGATATTTTTATACCAGGACAAATTACTCCACCCAAATAATCACCATTTTTCCTTACAGCACAAAAAGTAGTAGCAGTTCCAAAATCAATAATAATTAGTGATTTATTATATATTTCATGAGCAGCTACTGCATTTACAATTCTATCTGCCCCTACTTCTCTTGGGTTATCATATTTAATATTTATACCCGTTTTAACTCCAGGACCTACAACAATTGGCTCTATTTCAAAGTATTTCCTAACCATATGTTCAAGTGAATACATAATATTTGGTACAACAGAAGATATTATAACTCCTTCTACCCTGTCAATTTCAATTTTACTTAAAGAAAATAAATTTAAGAACTGAATTCCGTACTCATCCGCAGTTCTGAACATATCTGTTGAAAGTCTCCATTCAGTTATAAGATCTTTTTTATCGTAAATACCAATAACTATATTAGTATTCCCTACATCGAGAACTAAAATCAAATTAATACACCCCTTATAAATTATAAGAGCGGCTATTAAAGCCACCCTTTTGTATATCGAAGTATAGTAGATAAAAACACAATAGTTCCATTTTAACAACTTAATTTTATTTGGTCAAGTATTTAGAATAATCCCACTATAGATCCATCTTCATTAATATCCATCTTTTCTGCTGCTGGTACCTTTGGAAGTCCTGGCATTGTCATAATATTCCCTGTTAAGGCTACAATAAATCCTGCACCATTAGATACTCTAACTTCTCCAACTGTTATGTAAAAACCTTTTGGTCTTGCAAGTAATGATGGATTATCTGAGAGAGAATACTGAGTCTTAGCTACACAAATAGGTAACTTATCTAAATTAAATTTTTCAAGTTCTACTATTTGTTTTTCTGCCGCTGTTGTATATGTAACTCCATCAGCTCCATATATTTCTTTTGCTATAGTTTCTAGCTTTTCTTTAATGCTTTTATTTACATCATATATATAATTAAAATCACTCTTATCATTCTCAAGTATGTCTAAAATATTTTCTGCAAGGTTAAGGCCACCTTCTCCACCCTTTTCCCAAACTTCAGTGAGTGAAACTCTCACACCTAGACCCTTACAATATTCTTCAATAAATTCTAATTCTTCATTAGCATCAGTTATAAATTTATTTATTGCAACAACTACTGGAACACCATATTTTTTAACATTTTCAATCTGCTTCGCTAAGTTTTCTATACCTTTTTTTAATGCATCTACATTTGGGGTATTTAGATCCGCTTTTTTTATTCCACCATGATGTTTCAACGCTCTAACAGTAGCAACAATTACAGTACAATCTGGTTTCAAATTACCATATCTACATTTTATATCAAAGAACTTTTCCGCTCCAAGATCTGCACCAAAACCTGCTTCAGTAACTGTGTAATCAGAAAGTTTTAGTGCTGTTTTAGTTGCTAACACACTATTACATCCATGAGCTATATTAGCAAATGGTCCTCCATGAATTATAGCTGGAGTATTTTCCAATGTTTGAACTAGATTTGGTCTTATAGCATCTTTCATCAAAAGAGCCATAGCACCTTCAACTTTCAAATCTTTGCAATACACAGGTTCTCCATCTAGATTATAAGATATTAATATTCTACCCATTCTTTCTTTTAAATCCATAAGATTGTCAGCAAGACATAGTATTGCCATTATTTCAGAAGCAACAGTAATCATAAAGCCATCTTCTCTAGGAAAACCATTTGGCTTACCACCTAATCCAACAACTATTTTTCTTAATGCTCTATCATTCATATCCATTACTCTTTTGAATACTATTCTTCTTTGATCAATTCTCAACACATTTCCCTGTTGTACATGATTGTCTATAGCTGCACATAACAAATTATTTGCAGATGTTATTGCATGCATATCTCCAGTAAAATGTAAATTTATATCTTCCATAGGAACTACTTGAGCATATCCACCGCCAGCTGCGCCGCCTTTTATACCAAATACTGGTCCTAAAGAAGGTTCTCTTAATGCAATAACTACATTCTTGTTCTTTCTTTTTAAGGCATCCCCAAGTCCTACTGTCACTGTAGATTTTCCTTCTCCTGCTGGTGTTGGGTTTATAGCAGTAACAAGAATAAGTTTTCCATTATTCTTATGTTTATTTTTATCAATAATATCCAATGAAATTTTACATTTATATTTTCCATATAAATCTATGTCATCTTCATTTAGTCCTAATTTTTCAGCCACCTTATAAATAGGTTCCATTTTACACTCTTGTGCAATCTCAATATCTGATTTCATTTTAAAATACGCCCCTTCTCATCTATGGTTTTCAATATAGTATGTAATTATTACATATTATATCATAATATTATATGTAGTTTCTATGAATATACAATTGAAAATAAAAAATAAGCAATAGAAAACATGTTTTCTATTGCTTATTTTACTACTTAGCTATTAGTAAATATTTCTTCAAATTCATTAGCTTCTAGTTTTTCTTTTTCAAGTAAAGCTTCAGCAACTGCTTTTAATTTATTCATATTTTCTGACAAAAGTTTTTCTGCTTTATCATAAGCCTCTTGTATAAGTTCTTTAACTTCTTTATCTATCTTTGCACCAATTTCTTCACTAAAGTTTCTATTTCTTCCTAAATCTCTTCCAAGGAATACTTCATCTTGATCTGTTCCAAAAGATATTGGTCCAAGATTTTCACTCATACCATATTCCATAACCATTTTTCTTGCAATACTTGAAGCTCTATCTATATCATTTTTTGCTCCTGTACTTATGTCACCAATTACCAATTTCTCTGCTACTCTTCCGCCAAGAAGACCTACCATTTCATCTTCAAGTCCACTCTTAGACATATATGCTCTATCCTCTACAGGTAAATGCATAGTATACCCACCGGCCATACCTCTCGGAACAATACTTATCTGATGAACAGGATCACTATTAGGAAGTGATTTCATTACAACTGCATGACCCGCCTCATGAAAAGCAGTAAGCCTTCTATCCGCTTCGTTTATAACTCTACTTCTCTTTTCTGGACCAGCTATTACTCTCGTTATAGCCTCTTCAAGTTCATCCATACCAATTAGATTTTTTTTATTTCTAACAGTTAATAAAGCTGCTTCATTCATTAAATTTTCAAGATCTGCTCCAGTAAAACCTGGTGTTCTTTTAGCTAATACATCAAGTTTTACGCCTTCATCTAAAGGTTTGTTTTTAGAATGAACTTTAAGTATCTCTTCTCTTCCTCTTACATCTGGAGCTCCAACTAAAATTTGTCTATCAAAACGACCTGGCCTTAACAATGCTCTATCTAGTATGTCTGGTCTATTTGTAGCTGCTAACATAATTATACCTTCATTAACTCCAAATCCATCCATTTCAACAAGTAGTTGATTAAGTGTTTGTTCTCTCTCATCATGTCCTCCACCTAATCCTGCACCTCTCTGTCTTCCCACTGCATCAATTTCATCAATAAAAACTATACAAGGTGCATTTTTCTTCGCCTGTTCAAATAAATCTCTTACTCTTGAAGCTCCTACACCTACAAACATTTCAACAAAATCTGAACCTGATATACTAAAGAAAGGTACTCCAGCTTCTCCTGCTATAGCCTTAGCTAAAAGTGTTTTACCTGTTCCTGGAGGCCCTACTAGCAACACTCCTTTAGGAATTCTTGCACCAAGTTCTAAGTATCTTTTCGGTGTCTTTAGAAAATCTACTATTTCTGCAAGTTCTTGTTTTTCCTCATCTGCACCAGCTACATCATTAAAGGTAACTTTATTCTTATTGTCTGGAGAAGCCATTTTTGCTCGGCTTTTACCAAAGCTCATAACGCCTTTGCCTCCACCACCTTGAGACTGCTGCATAAACATAATCCAAAATACTACTAATATCAAAATAGATAATATGCTAGGCAACCAATTTACCCATATAGGTATATTAGCCGGAGGTGTATAGGATTCAACAACGTTCCCCTTATTGGGATTTTCCCCCAAGAATTGTACAAGTCTTTCCATTGGGACTACTGTTTGAAAGCTTTCGTTATTTTTATACTTACCCTCAACAGTCATTTTATCCTCTTTTACCTGAAAACTCTTTATGTCGCTTGCTATATATTTCTTTTGGAAAGCATCAAAAGTTATTTCATTGTTAGTTTTATTATTCTCCAACAATGTTAATGCTGTAAAGATAACTACTATAGATACTATGATCCAGACCGTAGCGCTTGATATCTTCTTCACTATAGGCCCCCCTCTCTTTATAAATACGATAAAATTGTACCATAACAAAAATTTGTTTACAACAATGTAAAATTTAATTATTTATAAATTTTCTCTTTTAGAACCCCTATATAAGGAAGGTTTCTATATTTCTCTGCATAGTCTAACCCATAACCTACTAAAAAAGCATCTGGTACATTAAATCCCATGTATTTTGGTTTTATACTAGTCTGCCTTCTTTCAGGCTTATTTAAAAGTGTAGCAATTTCTAAACTATTTGGTTTTCTTGAATATAGATAATCCTTAAGATATGACAATGTTATACCAGAGTCTACTATATCCTCAACTATAAGTATATCCTTTCCCTCTATAGAAAAATCAAGGTCTTTTAAGATTTTAACCCTCCCTGTTGATTCAGTAGAATTTCCATAACTTGATACTGACATAAAGTCCATACTACAAGGTATCTTTATTTCTTTCATAAGATCTGCCATAAACATAACTGAACCTTTTAAAATTCCTATGAGGATGAGATCTTTTCCTTTATAATCCTCACTTATTCTTTTACCTATTTCCTTAGTTTTATCTTTTATTTGCTCTTCAGTAAATAATACCTCTTGAATATCTTCTCTCATTAGTTTTCCTCGCCTTCAAATTTAATTTCCAATATTTCTTTAGTATTTTCAACTACTTTAAACTTATCACTTACTCGATATCCTACTATCCATGAAATTTCGTTATCAAAACATATGAGAGGTATTTTGTTACGTATATTTTTTTCAATTTTCATGTTTATAAACATATCTTTTAATTTTTTACTTCTACTCATACCTATAGTTGTAAATCTATCACCATTTCTCCTATACCTTAATATTATTTTATCTTTTATTTTATCATAATCAAAGTATTTTATAAAATTATTTTCCCTAAAATTTATATTTTCATTCTCATGAGCTATAATCCTCATAGTTACTTTAATTGATTTTTTTGATATTACATTATCTTTACCAATAAAGAGTTCATACTCTTTATTGTCTTTAGTATCTTCTTCATTGTTAAAGTATATGATAATGTTACCGTAATTATTGTACACATTTATATTATTAGGTAAATTCAAAGTGGTCCCAGTATTATGTGTTTGTATATTAATTATATCTAAAATATGTTTTTTTTCAAAATTATATGTACTCCCAGTTAGATAAGAAATCGCCTTTCTAATCATTCTAGAAACAACAGCTTTATGTTGCAAAAATCCATTTTTATACAATATTACTTTTTCATCTTTTTCTTCACAAAAAAGCTTATATTTTTCTTCAGAAACATATTCTAGGTAATCGTTATCTATATTTACTGTATCACTTAATCGATTTAATGTCATTACTATATCTTTATTAAAATTTTCTTTTATATATGGAATAAGTTCAAGTCTCACTTTATTTCTTGAATATATGTTTTCTAGATTAGTTTTATCTATCCTTGGATTAATATTGTTTTTTTCACAATAATATTCTATTTCTTCTCTATTTATTTTTATAAGAGGCCTTACAAAAATCCCATCTCTTATAGGTTTTATACCTATAAGTCCTGACACTCCAGTTCCTCTCATTATTCTCATTATGATTGTTTCAGCCTGATCATTTGCATTATGAGCTATAGCTATCTTTTGAGCTCCTATTTTCTTTCTTACATTTTCAAAAAACTCATATCTTGCAGTTCTTCCTGCCATTTCAGAAGATATACCCTTTTCCTTAGAAATCTTATTTATATCTACTCTTATGTTATAAAAATCAACATTCAGTTTAGAACATATTCTTTTTACATATTCTTCATCTTCATCAGACTCTTTCCCCCTTAAACAATGATTTACATGAGCAACAACAAGGTTTATTTCTAACTTGTTTTTAATACTATTTAATGCGTGTAGCAGACACATAGAATCAGGTCCGCCTGAAACTGCAACTATAACTTTATCATTTGTACAAAACATTGAATTTTCTTTTATAGTTTGCAATACTTTATCTAACAACAACAACACTTCCTAAAAGGTTTAATTAATAGACAACTTTAGAATAATATTTATTCTAAACAAATCCTTATTTTTCTAATTTATTATATCACAATTATAAATTCTCATTCAATTCATAATCTAGCATTTTAAAAATTAATATAAGCTATATACCTTTGATACTATGGCAGTCATATCATCCTTTGCTTTTCCTCCAGCTAGTTCAACTGATTTTTTCACAATATCCTCTGCTATTTCCTTAGGATTATTTGAACTACATTCTCTTAAGTAGTCTATAATCCAATCTATTTTTCCAGCATTTTCATTATCATAATCAGTTATACCATCACTTATCATTACAATTATATCTCCATTTTTAACATTTTTATCTTTTCTGTCAATATCAACTTTATCTAATATACCAATAGGCAATGTCTTAGAATTTATTACCTCAACTCTATCTTTTCTTTTAATAAAACTAGCCACACCACCAACCTTCATAAACTCTACATTGCCCGAATACAAATCAACACTACACAAATCTATGGTAGAGAACTTTTCATCCTCACTAAATTTTAATGTCATTATTGAGTTTACACTATTAATGGCAGTAATTTTACTAAGCCCAGACATAGTAAATTTTTCAATAAGGTCAATTGCTGCTTTACTTTCATGTCCAGCCTTTGCACCAGAACCCATTCCATCACTTATTATAATCATATAACTTCCATCATTTAATTTCCCAAAACTGTAACTATCTCCATTTTCAGTTTCCCCACGTTTGCTTGTACGACTTACATAAGAAGCCACATGATACTTTGGAGTTTCTTGTAATTCTACAGTACATAAATTGGTATCTGGATTTATCTTACATCCATCATCGCATACGCACATGCATCTCTCTGTAACCTCATTAACAAGTGGAAGTATTTCTTTAACACAGATTTGTCTTCCTCCACAAGCTTCCATTGAAATTTTTATTAAAAGTCTATCATTATTATCATTTATGCACATTATGTCCTTGAATCCAATCTCACTTCTGTTCAAAACGTCTATAACTTTTTTCTCAACTATACTATTAAAATTGAGACTATCATTAAATTCTTGTTGTATTTCCTTAACAGTACCTGCCATATTATTAATTTGATTAGCTAAAATTTCTCTCCCTTGACTTAATCTTATTCTCCACATCTCATTAATAATATAGTTATTAACTATTTCCTCAGTATTTTTTAATAATGCATTTCTTCGTATACATTTTCTATCTATTTCATTAGGAATAACTATCCTATTATCTTGATAATTAGATATAAGCTCCTCAAAGGCAGCATAAGTATAGTACAGTTCTCTTTTCCAACATATATTTTTCATATTACAACTATTACATACCCTATCTGCTAAATTTTCTACAAGTGCACTGCTCTTTGTTTTTAATGCCAATTTATCATTATCTACTAAATTATTTAAAATACTAGACATAGTAAAAAGTACATCAGAAAAACTGTCTAGTCTTTTTATGAATACACTCTTAACCTTATCAATATATCCTTGAGATATATTTTCTTGTTTTTTCTCAAAGTTTATTTCAGATTCTATTTTATTTAGAATTGAATTTGGTATTGCAAAAAATACACCACAGCAGACTATTCCATCAATAACACTAAAACTCGGTATAGCTTTTTCATATAATATTATTATAAAAAAAGTTATAGTATATGAAAGTCCAGTAAACCACTTATTAGTATTCTTAAATACACCAGATACAAGTCCACAAATACTAAAAACACTGATATAAATAGGCATATTATTTGTTGACATCCCAATAACTGCCCCAATTGCTATTCCACTAGCAGCCCCTACAGTCATGCCATTAGTATATGTAATTATAAGAATACTTATTAAGGCTATAACATTTCTTACATTTACATTATAAAAAGTTACCCCCCAAGTACCAGCTACAGCTAGTGATAATATAAGAGCCATACTAACAACTTCTTCTCCACTAAACAAATGCTTTGTTTTTATGTTTTTGAAGCATATCATTGAATAATTAATAATATAATATATTGGAACGATGTAAAGTAATTCTAAAATAGAAGTAAGAAAAGATGCTGTTATATTCATCTTATTTAGAATAAAATTAAAAATCATAAATTCAAATAATATAAGCATTCCATATATAAGCAACTTTTTATTATTTGTAAACTTCTCTAAAATAAAGCTAAAAAAAGTTATTGTCATTATTGCAATAATATAAATATAAAAACTCTTCAAGTCGCCATATAAGGTTATATAACCTAATACAGCACCAGCTGCTCCAGTAATCTTTTCTCTTGCATCTCCATTCATTAAAATTGAAATTAAAAAAGCAATGCCGAATGGTGCTGCAGAATGAATCATTAATACTCTACTTATTAGAAAGGCACAGATGAAATATAATACAAACTGCATATTAAACATATTTGTTAAAAATCTGTTCCCTTCATTCTCTTTACCTGCTTTGTCAACTCTTTGATAAGTATAAACTTGTGAATTATATTGCATACAAACATCCCCCAACCAATAAACTATTTTTATTATAGCAATATTAACTGGAAATATTTGTCACAAAATGAATTGGTTGAAAATTTTTTTTAGGACATTTATCCCTACGTTTTTTTAAACATTTTAAAAATATAAGCTTATAATACAAATACTTTTCTTGCCTATCAGTGGGAAAAACAAGTTAAAACTCAATTATTCTTAGAGATCATCAGATTTACTTTTATTTATAAAAATTGTCGTTATAAAAAACATTATAAATTTTATGTCATTAAGAAATGAATTTAAATATTATAGAATCGAAAAAGAGTTCATACATATGTATGAACTCTGGTAGCGGAAATAGGACTTGAACCTACGACCCTTCGGGTATGAACCGAATGCTCTAGCCAGCTGAGCTATTCCGCCAAATCTGGTTGCGGGGATAGGACTTGAACCTATGACCTTCGGGTTATGAGCCCGACGAGCTACCAGCTGCTCCACCCCGCGATATTATGGTGCCGAAGACCGGAATCGAACCGGTACGGTGGTTTAAGCACCGCAGGATTTTAAGTCCTGTGCGTCTGCCAGTTCCGCCACTTCGGCGCGTCATTTCTCACGACAAGATTTATTATATATCATATATTAATAAGTGTCAACATATTTTTAAAAATATTTTTAATAACCATCTTAACTTATTTATTAATATTATCAAAACAGACTTTAAGCAATAATTTTATAAAATTCTATCTATATAAAAATGGAATTTTAATC
>NZ_BAEV01000102.1 GCF_000246895.1 Clostridium arbusti SL206
CAAATTTATTATAAAATGTTAGGAATCAAGGAAAATACAAAATAATATTTAGTGTTAAAATATAAAAATTAAAGGGTTTATTAATTTTTTATAGAAGTAAATATTGTGTGAATTTATTATAAAATTTAAACGTTTAAATAGGCGAAGAAAACGAAAGTATATGTGACTACAATTATATGAAAGGAGATTTTAAAATGTTTGAAGTAAAGGAATATGAAGACAAGTACAAAATATATGAATTGAGTGACACTGAAAGTAATTCATATATAAAAGTATGTCCCGAAAGAGGAGGTATAATAATAGGTTTTGGTATAAATGATACTGAAATGTTATATCTGGATAAGGATACCTTTTATGACTTGAAATCAAGTGTAAGAGGGGGGATTCCCATTTTATTTCCGCTTTGTGGACAATTACCTGAGGGCACATATGAGTTAGATGGTTTGGAATATTCAATGAAAAATCATGGACTTGCCAGAATAAATAACTGGCAGGTGGTGGATAAATCATCAGAGGATAATGCTTCTATAACAATAAAATTCCAAAGTGATGATAACACCAAAAAATCTTACCCTTTTGATTTTGAATTTATACTAAAGTATTCATTAAAAGGTGGTAAGTTAAATATTTCACATGAATTCAAAAATAAATCGGATAGCATTATGCCTATGTCAATAGGTTATCATCCTTACTTTAATGCAAAAGATAAAACTAATGTTTATTATGATACAAATGCTACTAAATTATTAGATAGTAATGATATGAAAGTTAAACCTTATTCCCGTGAAAATATTGATATATCAGAAAGTGTGGAATCCAAGGTGTTATTAGATCATGTAGGAAACTCTTTTTCATTTAATTTAAAAGACCTCAATAGAAAGTTTACTTTTACTTATGATGATTATTTTAAATATATAGTTGTATGGTCAGTGAGTGGAAAAGATTTTATATGTGTGGAACCTTGGTCTGCTCAAAATAGTTCTCTCTATACCAAGAAAGATTTGATAAACATTAATCCAAATGAGAACTTGAAGATGAATCTTTCTATAGAGGTTGAGGTATAAGATATAGCAAGTTCGGGCAAGCCCTCACTAATCACTAAGGGGTCAGTCCCTCAGTTGAAAAATGGAAATAAGTTTGGTTAATAGAACAGAGCAATTGCTCTGTTTTTTAATACCTTAAAAATAAACATTTGACGAAATTCATTTAAATATGTGATGAAATTTTATGAAAAATGGTTATACTATAGCTAATTAATGGAACTTTTTAAATGTTGAGAATAATAAAATAGTATATAGATTATAAATAAAATATACGTTAAAATATATATAATAAGAGATTTTTATATGATTTTAATTTGGAAGGAAAATAGAATGGGAGAACTTGCTAGATTTGAAGATATTAGAATTAAAATGTATCCTATGGATACTCAAAAACATAAGGAACCACATTTTCATGTTATATTAACTGATGGTAAAAAAGCTTCAATTTCTATTGCAAATGGAAAACTACTTGAGGGTAAATTAAATAAAAGACAGAGGGATTTCATAAAAGCTTGGATGTTAATTCATAAGGAAGAACTCTGGGATAGATGGAATAAAGCCGTATCAGGAGAATTTATTGAAAAAATTGAACCAAAACAAATATAAGGGGAGGAAGGTTTATGCAAAGCCCGGATATAAAGAGTGTAGAGATTTTAAAAGAATATAGTTTAATATTAACTTTTACAAATGGAGAAATAAAAATATTTAACATGAAACCATATTTAAAATATCCTATTTTTAAACCATTAAATAATGAAAATGAATTTGAGATGTTTTCCATTATTGATGGTACTATAGAATGGAATTGTGGTGCAGAATTAAGTACTGATACTTTTTATTTAGGTAGTAAGAAATTTAATAAAGAAGAATTAAAGGAAATGTGATGAGGCACTATTTATAAAATAAAAATATTATCCTGTTATTAGTAAGTGGTCCCTAATGGTCCCACTAAGACCTTCAGGGGTCGTGAAGAAATTATGAACTAAGAGGTACAAAAAGGATAGGATAATAAGAGAGAATCGTCATTTTGGTGGCGGTTCTTTATGTTTTTGTGGTTAAACATAAAATTTAACGAATTTGAATTTTATAATTAAGGAGTAGACTATCATATATATTTGGTAATAACAAGAAAAATCTTTACTTAAACTGAAGATTTTTTTATGCTTGTGATATAATAATAGTATATTTATAAGCTTAAAGGGAGAAAATCATAATGAATTTTAATATAGATATTATAAGAGAACTTGTAAAAGCCAATAAGATTCAATGGCGTGGACATATACTTGTAAGAATGCAGCAAAGAGGAATAAAAATAAAAGATATAACCGATTGCTTAATGGATGGTGAAATAATAGAATATTATGAAAGTGATTATCCTTTTCCAAGCTGTTTAATATTAGGATTTACTAAGAAAAATAGTGGAATTCATGTAGTATGTGCTGTTGGACAGGAATATGTTTGGATGATAACTACGTATTATCCGGATAAAGATGAATGGTATGAAAATTTAAAAACAAGGAGGAGGTAATTTATATGAATTGTATTTTATGTAAGTCTAATTTAGTTAAAGGTAAAGTCAATCATATTGTAGATTTAGATGGACATATTATTATAATTAAAGGAGTTCCAGCAAATGTTTGTAAACAATGCGGTGAATATTTTATTGAAAATGATATAGCATTAAAATTAGAAAAAATAATTGAAGAAGTTGTAAAAAATAAGGCTGAAATATTTGTAGTAAACTATTCTGAAACGGCAGCATAAGGAAGGGGGCAGTCCCTTAGTTGAAAAATGGAAATAAGTTTAATTTATAGAACAGAGCAATTGCTCTGTTTTTTCATGTTAGTAGAAAGTTATAGATGATATTTTTTTAACACGGTGGTGTAAAAAAATAGGGAAACCGTAAAATTTTACACCGCAGGTGTGAGAAAATGGGTAAAAGAAGTTGGGTGAGAAAAAAATTACTTTCTCACAGCTGCCCTTATCTTCTCCAGTGCCTTTCTCTTTAGCTCAACAGCTTGCCTATATTTAATATTACAGGTAGCAGCTACTTCTTTTAGCGTTTTATCTTGAATATACACTCCATATATTATTTGCTTTTCTTCCTCAGGAAAGCTATTTAATACTTCTATAGCTCTTTTAGTTTCTTCATGGGCAATAACTTCGTCTTCAAGGGTGAAGTCATATACCTGGATACCTAGAATGCCTTCGTCTTGAATTTCTCTGTAGTGCTTTATATGGCCTTTTAAAAGAGCTTTGAAATTATTTATAATTGCATTGTTGCAGTAGGTGGTGAAATTGTTGCTTCCAAGTTTATAAAGCTGTACAGCTTTTATTATGGATAGGAATCCATGCTGTATAAGGTCTTCAAACTCATGAGAGGGAATTATGTATTTTCCCGCATGTTTCATTATAAAGTAATTAAATTTATTTAAAATTGTCTCCATGGCTTCATTGTTTCCCTCTTTAGCACTTTTCACTAAAGCTTCCATGTCTACCTTAGGAAATTTTGAATTGTCCCCATTTTTAATAGATTGCCCCATAATTACACCCCTCATAATATCTAATATAGATTAATGTCGTATCTTTGACTTGCTATTTATTTTCACATGCCTTAACTGAAGTTTAGGAATTAAGAAGTTCCTGAAGAAACTTTTGACTTTTCTCTTTGCCCTGAATTTTTCTTATATCTTTGCCAGTATTATTTATAAAGCTGCACATACCAAGGAGTCTGCTGTAGGTTCTATCATCATATCGCTCTTTTAATTCCTCAAGGCTCATGTTTGTGGTTACAATGAGAGGAAGATTTATAACGTTTCTCTTTTCTATGATTTGATATATCATAGCTCTTGTCCATTTTGTATCTTCCTCTGTACCAAGATCATCTATTACCAGTAGATCAGCATTTTCAAGGCTGTTTAGTACTGTGAATATGCCTTCATTACCCCAGGTTCTTTTGCTCTGAGCTATTCTTTCTGTAAGACCTATAGCACCTACACATATGACAGGTACCAGTCTTTCCATAAGAGCGTTTGCTATGCAAGCAGAAAAATAAGTTTTCCCATTGCCAGGGGTTCCATGTATAAGTATTCCCTTATTTTCTGCTTTCATATTTGAAAATTTATTAATATATTGATTTGCCACCTTATAAAGATTTTTATTGCCAACACTGTGATTCCAGTTTCTTAGGGTACATTTTCTAAACTTGTCATTCATGAGGCTGTTGGAGATTACCTGTTTTAGCCTTATCTGTTTTTCCATGTTTTTATCCTTTAGTCTTTGGGCTTCTAGAGCATTTCGTCTGCATTTGCAGGATCTTGGATAAACTCTTGTACCAAAACAAGTTGTTACTGCAATGCCTATAGGTTCAGTGCATACACTGCATTTAGGAATATTATTAATATCTTTACACGGTGAATCCAAATTCGGATTCTGTGATTTCTCCAGAATTTTTTTCATTGCCAGCATGTTCTTTTTCCCTCCTGTTGTTTTGATTTAAATAGCTTTCAAAATTTGTGCCAAACAGTGTTATTGGTCTTAGATACTGCTCCATATCTTTCTTTAACCAGTCCTTGGCTTTATTATCTATAACCTTGTAGAAATCCTCTAGAGTAAAACCTTCTTTCTGCCTAGCGTTTATGAGATTTTGTGTTTTTTGTGTGGTAGATTTATAGCTTGTACCACATTTTTGGTTTAAATAGTCCACCACATCACCATGTATGTGTTTTTTAGTAGAAGAATCTTTAGTAGAAGGATCTTTTAGTAGATTAATACTTTGTTCGGGATTTTTATCCTTAAGGCTCTGGGATTCATCTCCCAAAGGGTATGGATTCATTTCATCACCTGGTTGGGACTCATATCCTAAAGGGTACGGATTCATTTCATCACCTGGTTGGGATTCATATTCTAAAGGGTACGGATTCATTTCATCACCTGGTTGGGATTCATATTCTAAAGGGTCTGGATTTATTTCATCACCTAGGTTGGATTTATATCCTAATGGGGATGGATCTTCATTCATACTGTAAATTAAATTAATATAGTTTGTACCAAGTTTGTAGTAAGAGTAAGTACCCTTACATTTTATAGTTGCATGCTCTAATATGCCGAGTTTTGTCATTTTAACAAATCTTCTGTAGATACTGTCCTTTTTTAATGCTATTATAGGTATGTCCAGTATTATATTTTTATAATTAACCCAGTAATAAGTCTTCCCATTTACTTTTTCCTCATGCATGTTCCCGCTTTCTTGAAAATCTACAAAATATCTTAGCAGCAGTGCATCACTTACATCAAGACCAAATTCAATTAGTTTAGTTTGGCTAAAACCAAAAACAGTGTATTTCATATTAGTGACTCCTTGTATCTAGTGTACAAAGTATTATAAGCCCTTTGTCATAGCGTTTTATAATTATTCATAGTGTCATTATTATATTAGTGAAATGCACATAATTAATAGAAATATGCTTTTGTTATGTATACTTGCAAATAAATCTTCAACCCTTACTCCAAAGGCCTTTGCAATATTCTTTTGAGATATTTTACTTGGAATGCGTATTCCACCTTCCCAACTTCCGTATAGCTTACGGTCTGTTAAGCATCTTTCGGCAGCCTCCTTTTTTGTCCAATCTTTATCCATTCTCAAAAATGCCATCCATTTATTCCATTTGTAATTCATTGTTTTCTCTTTAAATAATTTATACATATTTATCTTACCAGCCTTCCTTCTTAGTTTTCATTTTCAATTTGCATACAATATTTATTTGTATTGATGATAATATAATATGTTATTACATATATTGGCAATACCCTGTTTTTGATAAAAAAGTTAGTTTTTAAAGACTATTCTTTATTTTCTAACTATACCTCTTGTTTTCTTTTATTTATATATAAAATACCCCTTTTTGAGGCATTTTATATTATTATTTTTATACAGAGCAACAATTTACTTTTGTGAATTATTTTTACGGGGAAAATTGAGTATTATCAAGGATTTTGAGAGGATTTGATAATTAAAAACTTAAATGAAAAGTATAATAAGATTAAAAATATATTTACAAATACTTACTGATAGACTTCAAAGTTGGATTTACAATTATATGTTTTTATACATAATATTACAATTATTTTAGAAAACACATATTTGTCAAAGATTAATGATAAGTTATATTAATAGTTTAAATAATAAAAATAAAGAGTAATAAAGGATTAATATTCCAATGTTAGTCTTTATTTTTGTTATGGCTATAGCAACTATATTATCAATGGTATAAGGAATCTGTTGCAGAGATAATATCTAATTCTTATCAATTTCTAGCATATCTTTAAGCCTTAGTATTTTATTAGAACTTAATTCAGTTAATTCAGAATTATATTTTTATTTCAGATAATAAAATTGATATATTATGATGAAGTTCTTATAAAAATTGGATATAATATAAGTAATAGAGTGTTATTTAATGAAAGGGAAAAATATGAGTAATGATTCTAAGGATAATACAAGGAAACATATTTTTGATGAAACAATAAAGGCATTAGAGAAAAAAGACGCTAAAAACTTAGCTACAATAGGAATGCCAGAAATAGAGAATGCGGAAGAACTGAATTTAGAATTTAGTGAATTGTCAATGTCAGATATGAAGAGAGCGGATTATGTAGCAAAGGTTGAAATGAATGATGAAAGATTTATACTCCATATGGAATTTGAATCGAATTACAAAAGCAACAGGTCAATGAATAAGAGAATGCTTAGATATCTTAGTGGTATAAATTGGTATGATAATTTACCCATATATCAAGTTCTAATAATATTAAAACAGCCGAAGACAATAAAAAGTATTAATAACAAAGTTGAAATGATTGTGCAGGGAGAACGGGTATTAGAATACAGCTACAAAGTGGTAAAAGTGTATGACATGGATAAGTACGAAGTATTAAACAGTGATAGATTAGTATTATATCCTCTAAGAATATTTATGCAGCATGGGAATGAAAATGATGAGGAGCACATTAAAGAATGTCTTAAAGTTGTAGAAGAGCTTGAAGATAAAGACTATTATTACCTGACAGTGGAATTAAGTAAACGACTATATAAATTTGAAATTGTGGAAAATTATATAAAGGAGGAAATTTATATGTCATCTGCACTTTATAAAGAACCTTATGATAAAGGTAAAGAGGAAGGAATAAAAGAGGGAATAAAAGAAGGAATAGAAAAGGGAATAGAAAAGGGAATAGAAAAGGGAAAGTCTGAAATAATACTTAAACTACTGATAAAAAAATTTAAAAAATTGCCTGAGGGATATATTGAAAAAATAAAGAATCTTTCTAATGATACCTTGGAAGTTATTGCTGTAGATATATTTGATATAGATAGTTTAGAGGAACTTGAAAAATATTTTTAGCAGTAGTGAGAGATTGAATAAATATATTTTTATTCAATAGTAATTCAAATCATAAGAATAAAGACTAACAAAGGATTGATAGTCCAATGTTAGTCTTTTATCTCCATTTATTATCGCTTAGTCCATAATCTCTATCCAAATAGAGATTAGATCCGTGAACAGACCCCTTGCCAGTAGCTATAGCTGTTTTTCTTGAGCGAATATCTTCATTATTGCTGGCAGAAGTATCTGCTACTGCCTTTGCCATAATTCCAAGAAGCTCTTTTTCAGACATATTAGTTTTTTGTTTCAGGGAGGTATCAATAATTTTTGCAGCCTTTGAGTTTATGCCTCCATTTTGCGTTACAATATCAAAGGCAAGGGAGAAACCTCTTACTGTTTTTAAATTGTATTTATCACAGATAATCATTGACTGTTTAACCATGTATACTTCTGCATCTGATTCAATACTTATAAAATCTTTATTGTTACATAAGTTATTGAGTTGTGAATACCAGGGATTCTTAATTTCATTTTTAGAATCATTAATACCTTTAGCCCACTTAAGTTGATTCTCTGGAGTATCAAGTATCATTTTATGTATAGAACTATAGTTTGTACCAAAGATACTTTTCATTTCAGTATTATATTGCCTGTCCATTCTATTTAGTAAAGGCTGTAGTGTTTCTTCACCTATACACCATTGAAGGTACCCTAGAGATAAGCCTGCACCATCAAAATTTCCAGTAACTAGCTTGGAATTACCAACTTCAAATTTTTTCGTTATATTTCTTGCAGTATTAACTACACTATCTGGTGGTGATGTGTAAGGTTGTATATATGCATTAGATACATAGGCAAAGCTATTGTTGTAAATAATTTTATCCCATACATTTTTGTTAGCATCTACGGTAGTATTTATAATATCAACTTTATTATAGTTATACAGAAATCCATTTACAGTACCACTCAAATTAGGAGCTGATCTTACTTTAAGATCAATTTGAAGTTCAGGATTATATACATATCCTTTTTTAGTACTAGCTGATGAATTTGGAATGCTTGTACCAATTTTTTTTGATAATAAAGTCATATCATATAAATCAATTATTCCATCGCTATTTAGATCGTATTTTATATTATAATTTTTGTCTGATTTTTTTTATATTGTAATTGGATGAAATAATAGCTAAATCCTTAATATCCACTATTTTATCAGCATTAACATCTAGATTTGTAGTTGTTTGTGATGCTGAATATATTTTTGAATTAAAATTAATGGTGATAAATAGAGTCGTAAATAATGAGAGCACTATAATAATTGCTATTTTCTTCATTAATTTTCTCCTTGTTTAATTAAATTATTTTACCTTATGTACACAATTATAGCAAATTACTAGAATAAAATGTTGAATGTAGGTGAAATACTAGATTTTTAGTTGAAGCTATACATTGATAAAATACAATAATAGTTGACTTGATTCCTTCACTAATAATGATATTTCAAATGACAAGGTCTATATTAATAAAGGAAAATATGATGTAATATTAATAAAGGAAAATATGATGTAATATTAATAAGGCATGTGAAAATAAATAACAAGTCAAAGATGCGACGTATATTTTGAATTATACGAGGAAACAGGTTCTGATGATAGTGGTGCTATCAGAAGGTTCTGTTAACGTAGTATAATTCAAAATAGACTAGTATACTGACTAGTTATTTATTTGAATATGCCTAATAGTGATAAATCAAATAAGATTGATATCAAGTATATTGCAAAAGCATCGAAGAATTATAATATGAAGAATTATAATATTGTAATATTTAGTAGAAGGATGGAACTGGATTTTGGAGTAGTTGCATTAATTTTAATTATCTTATGAAAATATTTTAAAAGTAAAGGAAAACAATGTTGGATTTGTGAATGGATAAGTGATCTACAATAAACTACATAGATTTTGATTTACTGTTTATGAATGCGTTAAACATAACTTATATTGAAAGGGTGATAATTAGTGAAGTTAAAAAAGATAACAATAGTTTCTATGTTTTTATTGTTTATATTAAGTGTAATTTTACCATTTAATAATACAGTAGAAGCGGCTACAGGTTCACAAGTTTCATATTCATTTAGCAGCAGCAATATTCAAGGTGGACAATCTTTTGATATTACTGTAAATGCATCAAATGTATCCAATTTATATGGTGCTTCTTTGGATTTTAGTTATAATCCAGCTTTAATACAGATTAAAGGAATTGATAAGGGAAACATTTTTAAGAATTCTGGGAAGATGGTAAATAGCTATACACCTATTAATGATATTAAAAAGGGAATTATAAGTTTCACAGAGATGCTTCAGGGAAATGTTTCTGGACTATCAGTTAAGGGTAATAACAGTTTATTTATTATTCATGCTAAAGCTTTAAAGTCAGGAACAATACCGTTAAAGACTATTTCTAATAATGTTACAAATGGTATGTCTGCCTATGGAAATAATATTTGTGTGAAATTAGCTAACAGTAATGCAACTAGTATTTATTATACTCCAGTTAACAGCAGCATAAAAATAAATGATACTAGCCTGTCAGTGAATGAAGTAAATAATAGAAGTACAACTATTAGTGGAAAGACAATAGGTAGCGGAACAGTTAATGTGAAAATTGGCAGTAAGACTTATACTGGTAAAGCTAATAGTGCAGGAGCTTATAGTATAAAGATACCAGTGCAAGCGGCAGGAGCGAAGGTATATATAAATGTAAAGAATGGTTATGGATATACAAGTAGTACAAAGACAATAACAGTGGTGGATAGAATAGCACCAGCAGTGCCAACAGTTAATACAATAAACACTAAATCAAGAACTATAACAGGAAAGACAGAGGGATATGCTACAGTGATAGCTTATGTGGGGAGTAAACAGATAGGCAACTCCAAGGCAGATAAGAATGGATATTATACTATAAAAATATCTAGTCAAAAAGTAGGAGCTAAGATAAGCGTAGTGGCTGTAGATGGTTCTAAGAATAGAAGTTCGGGAAGGGTTAGTGTAGTTAGGAAATAGGATAATATAATGTAAGAGAGTATTGGAATGACACAGAAAATTTGTTAAGATAAAAAAGGCATGAATTACTATTAGTTATGGAGGAGAGGACATTTTGAAAAAGATTTTTAGTTCAATCCTTATATTTCTTTTACTCATGGGAAATACAATTGTATTTGCAGATACTAAGCCCAGTGTGAATATTGATATAAAGGGGAATATAGAAACTGGACAAAGTATACAGATTTTAATCAATGTATCCAATATAAAAAATTTATATGCTGGCGCAGCAAAGTTTAAATATGACAAAAATATTTTAAAGGTAACGGGCTTTGAAAAGGGAGATTTAATAAGTAAAAGTGGTGTAAATGTCTTTGATGCTGGGAATAATGTCGATAATGATAATGGGATAGCTGAATTTGGTGGTTTTTCCTGCCTCGGACAGGTAGCAGGCTTTTCGGGTTCTGGAACCTTCCTAATAATTAATGCACAGGTTTTAAAAAAGGATAATTTTCATATAAAAAGTGTACCACTATTAGCTGATCCAAATGAGGATAATAATTTAAAGATTCAGCTCATTGATAACAATATAAAGGACATAAATTATAATTTTACAGGCTATGATTTTAAAGTGAAATCTGAGAGCAGTGGCACAGCTTCTCAGCCAGGCAGTGGTAATAATGGTGATGGCTCCAAGGGTTCAGGTTCAGCAATTGTGGATACGAAAAATAATAATAGCACAAATGCTTCAAATAAAGATAACAGTGTAAATAGTAAACCTAAAGATGATAATAGCAATAATACTGCAAGTGGAAAGGGCGATGAAAATTCAAATAGTAACGCTGTAAATAGTGTAGATAGCAAATCTCAGGACAATGCAAGTAGTAATGCCCCTAATGCTACTGATGAAGGTAGTAATATTAGCAATAAAAATGATTCATCTAAAGAACAGAGTAATAAAGATTTAAATGAAGATGTTACTTCACAAAGTGGTGGTAACCCTGAAAATAATACTAGTTCAAACAAAATTGTTGAAGCTGAAAGAAAGATTAATATCTATACAATAGGAATTGCTGTGGCAGTAATTTTAGCTTTATGTTTTATAGTATTTAAATTTGTTTTGAAGAAAAAGAAGAAAGATGAATAAGATTCATTGGTAATTGATTGAATAAAAAAACAGCCATACTTAAGGTAGAGGCTGTTTTTCTATTATATATTATTTATTACATGAAGGATAGATATTATTTACGTTAAAATTATAGGCTTTTGATTTAAAAATCTAAGTGCTGCTCTTTCCACATAGCTTGTCATTGAAATAGCACCCATGGCACAGGCATTAGAACATCTTCCACATCCACTGCATTTTTCAGGTTCTGTTAACCAGGGAACATATACTCCCTCAACGTTAGTTTTCATCATTTTAAGAATATCTTTTTTACACCTATTAACACAACTTCCACAGCCTTCACAATTAACGGGTATTACCCAGGGCATTTTACCAGGAAGTTTTTCTTTAACATTATTCTCAGTAATTTTTGAATACATTTTAAACACCCTTTATTATTAATTATTTCAATTTTAGTTTTAGTTATATATCTGATGGTGGGTCATCTTGCCATCTGATTTCATCATAATTTTTCATATCTTCATATCCTAAGGTGTCAAGACGTATTCCTGCTTCAGCACCAGGTTTTGTACAATAGACTTCTTCTACAGTAATTTCAAGGTTTGAATCCTTTAGTTTTGCAAGTCCTTTAAATTGGTATGGTGCACGAACTGCTCCTAACTGACCAGGAGCGGCTGCCACATATGGATTTTCTAAAATATTATTTTCTATTCGTTTTATTTGACTAGGTTTTAAGGAAGCAATAATAAGATCTCCATTAACTTTACTTGAATTAACTACAATAACAGTTGGAAAACCATTTTTAGTTGCTGTTGCTATATGAATTCCGAGTTTACTAATCCAATTACTCATTCTTTGTGTTAAATTTATAGACATATCATGACCCCCTATATAATTTTTTGTCCTGCATTGTCAGGATCAAAGGAATAAACTTCTTCAACTTTTAATACAATAAGACCGCGTTGTGAAAGTTTAGGTGGTGCAATATCTGGTGGAACTTCATCTGGGGGCTCTTTAGCTGCCCAGTCTCCCCATTCCTCTAAAACTTCTCCTGCCACAATATCATTCCATTTATAAGATGCAGCAGCGGCATGACTGATTACAGTACAAGGTCCTCTAAAGGCCCAAGAATGTTCTTTAACAGGATGAGCAATAGTTATAACTCCAATTGGATTTTCATTTAAATTAACTTTAGTTTTTTGGGCAAACATTTCAGCAATCAAAATATATTGATTTTTATAACTGGTAACAAATCTTTCTGCTACTATGTTTGGTTTTCCGTCCTTACTGCAGGTGGTGAGGTGAACTACCGCTCCACCTTTTCCAACAACCTTTAATACATTTTTCATTTCCTCTGTTAGAATTGTCATAAATATTAACGCCTCCCAGGATATGTTTTATTTTAAATAAATTGATTTGAATAGCATATTATTATAGTAAACATATATGTTTACTATAATAATAGAATATGGAAATTATAATGTCAAGGAAATAATAGGTTAAATGGAAATAATAGTATAAATTATTTAATATATTAATCTGTAATTATCATCAATATAAGTATTAAATTAATTATATTAAAGTTAGTAGGAAGAAAGGTATCTGTTCTACTGGGATTTAGTTTAAATCAAATGCTAAAAAATTTATATGCCTGTATAATAAGAGTAAATACAGCAAAAAAGTAGAGAACTTTAATTGAAAATTTAATATAAATAAATATTTAATAAAAAATAATAATTATGAATAATATTAGCAATATTTTTCGTAATTATTATTTTTTTGTTAATGATTGGCTAGAAATACCATATATATTGATGGTATAATATGGAGAATATATTAGATAGGGGGAATATTAATTGAAAAAAATGAAAAAAAACCTAAGTATATTTTTTATTGTATTATTTATGTTAAGTACTTATTTTATTTTAAACTATAATGGAAATACCTTTAGTTTTAACAACAAAGTTTATGCAGCAACAGTATCAAAAACGGTAAAAGTAACATCAGTAAGTGTGAATAAAACTAAAAGTACACTTACAGTAGGAAGAAAAGATACAGTAGTAGCAAAAGTGGCACCGAGTAATGCTACAAATAAAGGTGTTACATGGAGCACCTCCAATGGAAAAGTAGCAACAGTATCCAATGGAGTGGTAAGAGCAGTAGGAAAGGGAACAGCAACTATTACAGTAGCTACAGTGGACGGCAAAAAGACGGCTAAATAC
>NZ_BAEV01000101.1 GCF_000246895.1 Clostridium arbusti SL206
TTATAGAAGGAAAAATAACTCTCGACCATGAAAATAAGTACAAGAAACCACTTAACTCCTTTGAGCAAGACGACTTTATGGGCGATTGGAAAACTAAAACTTATGGTAAAGCTTCTGTTTTTAATTTAATGACAAGGGAAAATTATAATGGTGAATTACTTCATCTTAATATTGGTCCTAGCAAACATCTTAAATTTGAATATAAAACTCCATTAAATAAAGATTTAGCAGCAATTTGTTTTTACACTGTAAATGGTGGATTTAATTCTACTATTAATGATAAAGTTTTTGAAACTGTTAAAAATGATTTAATTTTAATTAATTGTGTAAATTCAAGCTATACTCATGAATTTATGCTTTCTAACAATACTTCAGAAATTACTAATATAATATTAAGCATAATTTATCGTAATTAGCTTATCTAACTCTAAATTACTTTTGCATAGAATCCCATCCTCTTGTTCTATTTTGTTGGTCTCATCACTTACAGTAATAAAAAATTTTGATGGGGTTTTTTATGCCTTAAATTATTCCGCAGATTTAGTAAGGATATGAACAGCAAACTTAGTAGCACTATAGGTAGCTGAATTGGCCATAGCCTTTATTCCATTAATAGAAGATACGTTAACGATAGAGCCTCCGCCACTTTTAATCATTTGTTAAATCTCATACTTCATACTTAAAAATACTCTCATTACATTAACCTGAAGCAATCTTTGAAAATCTTTGGTATCCGTGTCTGCTAAAAGTCTGTGGCTTTGCTATACTATGCCAGCATTATTTACCGCAATATCAATCAGAACTTGTTCACTTAATTATCAAATCCTCTAAAAAAGTCAGACTCCCTTGCAAAAACTGGGAGTGTAACGGACGGTTTTTGCTTACTACTGGTAATATCAACTTTACATTATTAGCCTAATGCTTATAAGGATAATAGGAAGTTAATAAATATAGATTATTAGCTCCATACCCTATACGGATAATGTCACAAATTTAGAAAAATACGCATGAACTAAACCACATATTATATTATGCTAGTTTTGTTCAACCAGACAAATTGAAATTTGTTATAGTA
Organism: Clostridium arbusti SL206; assembly: GCF_000246895.1. Classification (GTDB taxonomy): domain Bacteria; phylum Bacillota; class Clostridia; order Clostridiales; family Clostridiaceae; genus Clostridium_I; species Clostridium_I arbusti. The sequence continues at coordinate 1,076 of NZ_BAEV01000101.1, forward strand.
ATCCACATTTTTCATAAATCTCTAAAATTACATCTTGCTTTCCAGAAATATATGAATCTATATCTTCTGGATATTTAGCTGCCACTTCTTTTTTTATTAAACTATATCTTTCTCTCTCTTTTTTATTATTTCTAAGATAATCTCTAAATGTTATGTGACGATGTAATTCCTCATTATTCTTATTACATACATATAAATGATGGGTCATTAAACAATCCTTATTTCTATATTTAAATGTCTCTCTGCCCGATATTCCTAGGTCACCTTCATGTATATAGCCAATAGTTCCTAATTGATTTTTCACTTCTTCGAAATTATCTTCAATTACAATATCTATATCAATAATAGGCTTGGCTGCCAAGCCCTCAACAGATGTACTTCCTACATGCTCAATAGAGATGACATCTTTTAAAACTGTCCTTAGTTCTGCTTCAATTTTTTCAAATTCATATTTCCAATTTGGATTATAGTCTTCTACTACTATATGTTTAGTTCTCATAATATATCCTCCAATCTAAATTACTATTTATAATATTGAACCTTAAATCAGAAATTTATCCAATTAATATTTAGTATACTGGTACACAAATCTCACAATAATGATTATTAACCATTTTGACTATATACCTTTCTAGGATTGGTCTTGTTTCATCAAATTGATATCCTTGTCTTAATAATTCTGGAAAAATATCATTCCACGCTTTCTGAACTGCTTCTGCTGTATGATTAATTTTAAAAACCACATACTTCCCTCCAGTAATATAACCTTCCCTTACATACTCATCAGTTAATAAATAATCCTTTGAAACAACAATACACGTATCATAACGACAATTTTCAGGTTTAGTCGTCTTAGGATTATCCTGAGCAATTCCAAGAATTATTGATTCGTCATTAAATAAATCGTTAGATTTTGCCCATTTTTTTATATTTTCCATTGTTTGAACATTGTTAATTCCATAAGGACCAATCTGCCTTATGTAAGCAATCCTATGCGTTGGAATCTTTTCAATTGTAATATCCACCATTTGCTTTATTTTCCTCCTTTAAGCAATAAATAACTTGTTCATTACAAGATTACTACCATTTAAAATAGAAATCAAAGCATTCTTTAAAATTGTTAAATTACTATTTATCTATAGATTATTAGCCTAATAAACATGCTTTTTATTTCTCCGCCTGTTTGTATCCTTGTAATTTTGTCAACAATTTTACAGAGGTGTTAAATATGCAAACAAACAAAACTTGCCCGATAGTAGAACAATATTTAGGTTATCTTTCTATAATAAAAAATCGTTCTGAAAACACAATTTTAGAATACAGGACAGATTTGCTCATGTTCTTTAGTTATATTATGAGCTCACGTGATATTAATATAATTGACAATAACTTCGCCAATGTAAATTTAGAATTTATAAAATCTATTAGTCTAAATGATATGTATTCTTTTATTACAAATTGCCAAAAGACTTTAAATTCTTCAGCCGGAACCCGCGCAAGAAAAATAGTTTCTATACGACAATTCTGGAAGTACCTAAAAACTAAGGCACATGCTATTAATAATAATATTGCTGAAGAATTAGAAACTCCCAAATTACCAAAGCGAATACCAAAATATCTTAATTTAGAAGAATCAGTCCGTTTATTGCTTGAATGCAAGAATTCTCCAAGAGATCACTGCATAATAACTATTTTTTTAAATTGCGCATTAAGATTATCTGAACTTGCAAGTTTAAATATTAATCAAGTAAATAACGACATTTTATCCGTAGTCGGTAAAGGTAATAAAGAGCGTAAAATTTTTCTAACGCCTGCTGCAAAAAAGCTATAAACGATTGGCTACATATTAGAAACTCAATTAATGTTACTACTGATGCTTTATTCATATCAAGAAATAATAACCGTATTACAACAAGAGCTATCCAAAATATTGTAAAGAAATATGTTGCTTCTTCTGGACTTGATTCAAAATCTATATCAACTCACAAGCTTCGACATACAGCAGCAACACTTATGTATAAGTATGGTAGAGTAGATATCCGCTCTCTACAGCAGATACTTGGTCATGAAAGTGTTGCTACAACCGAAATCTATACTCATATTGATGAACATCAACTTCAATCCGCAGTTAATTCTAACCCATTAGCTATGATGTTTAATTAACTTTTATTTATTATCTGCTACCTAATCATGATAGCAGATAATTTTATGGATAATGGGAAATTCAATTCTATATAAGAATTTCAGTTTACATATCAATAATACCAACACATAAACCTAAAACTATTGTAGGATTCATCACATTTACTCTAACTGCGATTTTTATTTCAGCTTTTAATTTCTTCTATAAGTAGTTTACTCGATAGGTACCTGTCATCATAACTGAATCGTAGTACTTTATATTAGGGTTATGAGCATTTGCTTTCTTCAATTTTTCTTTATCTTCAAATGAAGTTTTCATTCCGAAATAAATCGCTTTTATCAACTTAGAGTCATATTTAATTACGCCTCCAGCTCTACCTCTAATTCTATATTCATTCTCATATCTCCACGAATTATGCTTTGTCATGAGACTATTATAAATAATTGAATCTAACTTCAAAAAGTCGCTTTTCTCTTTTATAATAATATCATTAATCTTTCCTGAATATTTTACTTTTGAAGCCTTCAACATAATTGGATGGGTTGCATCGAATTCAATCAATATGCCTTTATGATTATCGGCATAATGCCCCCACATTGGTAACGAATTACGATTTGTTGTCAAACAAAAAATACCCATATGCTCATTAACAGCTCTTTTAACCGATGTTTCAAAAATTCTAGAAAACAAGTTCATCTTCTTTTCTATATCATAAATTTTATCAATTTCCAGAATCATCTCCGATGGTAAATCAACCCACCTCCTAATATAAGCATAGAAATCATCAATTAATTCTCGGTTAATTACCATATTAATCGTGCCTTCATAAGGGTCATTCATTCTATTGACCACATTAAGATACAATTGATTATTTTTAAAATTCTCAAACAAAGAATCGCTGATTCTCCGATAAGAATATAAAGATTCCATATAATAACCTCCCCTTAGCTTCTAATCTTGAAAATCTTTTGCTAAAACTCTGTCAAATGAGCTACCTTCCCATTTATCGTCGTACTCTGTTATAGTAAGTGGTAAAAAATCACTTTTATATTTTTATCAACATACAATCTGTTCAATTTAAAATTAAATCATCTAACCATATATAATATTGTACTTCTAACTAGACGTAATGTCCCATATGCTTTTTCTCTAAATCATAAAAACTAACTTTTTATTACCATAATTGCTATCACATTTATACAAGATGATTTATATATTATTAGCCTAATAGTCATATAACTATCAAGATTTATATTTCATATAACAATTATATTTTCGATAATATAATTTTGGTATTTCTCCATTTAATCCTCATTTATGAATATCTTTCATGAAATAAAAATAATGTTTTTACATTTCATCATCTTGCCCAAAAACTTCAACTCTTTCTTCTATCTTTAAGTTAATATAGTCATTAACATTCTTTTTTACATCTTCTATTTCTTTAATTATTGGTATACCCAATTCTAGATTATTCTTATAAAACTTCATATATGTTTGCTGCTTAATTGATATTTTCATTTTATTGTCAGGATTTAGCCTAATACATTCAGGTATTAAATATTCCTTAACATTATTCTCCAAGTTATCTTTCAAATCACTATATAATATTAAATGATAATTTTGAAACCAATATCTTTCATCTCTTATTAATTTTAATTTTTCTATATTCTCATCACCAAAAATTTCATCCTTTAAGTAATAAGATATAAGAATCTGGTTTTTACTATCAGCAACTTTATTAGCTGTTTCATACAATATAGAATCACCCTCAAGTATTTTTATTGTATAGTAATAATATAATTGCTCTTCATTGTAAGATGAATCTAATACTTTATTATATATCACGTTTAAAAATTTCTTAAATGTTTCTCCTTTGAAGAAGTCAAAATATTTAAATTTATTTATCGTATATAACATTATTTCAGGACAAAATTTGAATATGTAACATAATTGATGGCAATTATATTCTTCTATTTCATACTTTTCAATATTTAGCTGTTGAAAATATGTAGATTTGAAAAATGTATTTAGAAATGTTCTTCGTTGTCTATCTTCTATTAAATTTGACATACGGTAAACTAGCTGATTAATAAAATATAGTTTATTAGTATCATTTTCTTCAACATATCTACTTTTGCATTCTGATATAATTTTTTTCCAATATTTTTCTACTAAGTTATAATTATTGTACTCTAAATATGTCCATAATTCTATTTTTCCGTCATTTCTTTCTAAATCGTATTTCTCCAATACAGCATCAAATACATTAATTATTTTTTGATTGTCTTTTTTATTACAAAAAAAATAAAAATCATCTGAAAAATAAGAAAAACTACAATCAATTTTAACTTCATCTAAGTTTTGTTGAATCTCATTACTTATTTGTTTTAAATATTTTTCTGCAAAATATAATGATATATAATTACCCATTATTAAACCATTAGTATTTCCAGTATTTAAATTTGTTAAATAATTTTCGTCTCCAGTATTCTCGAATTTAATATCATGTGTGTAAATTCTTCCGTAATAACTTTTAATATCTAATTTCATTAAATTATCGTATATACATAGTTCTTGAAAATCATTTTCTAATTGCAAGTCATATACGCCTGCTGCAAAATCACCTGTATCTAAATTAGGAACTAACCTTTTATGAGTATCCATTTTAGATGTATCCAAAAAATCTTCACATGACTTAAATCGTTCATATGAACATATAAAATTTAATATATTAGGTATTTTAAGTATTCTGTATTTATTGTCTTCTTTTCTGACTCTAAAATTCATCGGTTGTGTCCACGCTAAATTTTCTATTTTTATTTCACCATTCTCAAATGGATAATTTATATTATTAATATTTAAAAAATATCTAATTGTATTTTTAAAATTATAAAAATTATTTATTTCCATACTAAGTCTCCTCATTAATATAGTATAATTAACACAACACGCAGAAAAATTGTACTTACTCATTCTACTCTTTACATATCATATTCTAAAATCATCATAATTTTATAGCATTTTTCTAACAATTTGAGCTTCTTATTATAGACATAATGTATTTATCACAAACAAAATCCTACAATTAATTTACAGTTTATAACTTAATCTCATCCATTTATCAAATAATAATATCTTTATCTCTCTTCACTCACCAAACCCTCTCCAACACAACCCCTTCCTCAAATCCGCCTCTTTCTTCTCTCTTCTCCAATCTCTTCTTAACCAACTCTTCCTCACTATAGCCCAAATTCTTAGCTAATCCGAAAAGTACTTCCATTACATCGGCAAGCTCTTCTAGATTCTTATCTTCTATAAATTCATTAACTTCTTCTTGAAGTTTTTTCTCTAGAAGTTCTGCTTGCTCTTCCTTTGAAGCTATTCTTGTTTCAAACTTTTTTCCTGAAGCTTCTATTATCTGTGGTATTTTATCTCTTACTAGTTTGTTATAATTTTTCATAATTTTTCTCTAGCCTCTCTTTATAAAATTTTCTTGTTCTAAAGTCTATTACATCTTTAAAATGCTTTAAAAACACTTCATTATTTATGTATGGTTCCAATTCTTCCGTTAAGCAATAGTATTCATTGTCTTTATAGAAAAAATCTTTAGCGGTCTTCATAAAGGCATTCTTAGGATTTTCTGCTTTTTTTAGATAATCTTTTTTAGTCCAATTTCCAAAGTTCTCACTTGATTTATCTCTCAATAAGTCTATGACATTTGAACCTTCATCATAAAAGTCTTTAAAACTATTATAAATATCCTTATTATTTAATTTCAACTTTATTTCTCCATTATTATAAAATGCTAATAGCAGTGGCATTTTATAAGTTCTGCTCATTCCTGTAGTCTCCATAGCCTTTATGAACTCGAAAGCTTTTGTTCCAATAAGTTTATTTTCTTCCTCGTTAAGTTCACCTAGTGAGTTTAGAAATGACATATAATCATTGAATATATTTAAATCCTTTTTACCTCTTATGTTGTTATATATACAGCTATCTATATAAGTAAACATCTCAAGTCTTGAAGGTTTATGTGCTAAATCTTCTTTTATTCTGTAATATTCTTCTTTTACCAAATCCATTGTCTTCTCATTTGCTTTTGCTTGTCTTTTAAATATATCTATAATTTCAAGCTGAAAACCAACTATACAGTCATCTGGATATTCTTCTTCCTCTGGGAGTCTTCCATTTTTGGTTCTTTCCATAGAACTTTTAGGATCTCCTGTTAAGAAAAATGGTATTAAATTTGCCTTCTTATAATTTCCTATGAAATCCAGTACATTTAGATATTTTTTATCCTTATATTTTCTAAGTCCTCTTCCTAACTGCTGCAAGAATACTGTAGGTGATTGTGTTGGTCTTAAAAACATTACTAAATCTACCTTTGGAACATCTAAACCTTCATTAAACATATCCACAGAAAATACAACTTTTATTTTCCCATCTTTAAGTTTTTCCACTGCTTCTTTTCTATCCATACAGTATTTACTAGCTTCTCCACTATAAACAGCACAGGCTTTTACTCCATTTTCGTTAAAATACTTAGCCATATCTTCGGCATGTTTTCTTGATGAACAAAATCCCAATGCCCTTGTGGATTTATATTTACTGTAATGTCTTAAAACCAGTTTTCTTCTTTTAGGAATCATCAATGCTTCTTCCAGTTGTTTTTCGTTATATTTACCATTTCTGTACTCTATATTTTCATATTGAGTATCATCATAAATACCATAATATCTAAATGGAACAAGCCATCCTTTATTTATTGCCTGTTTAAGTCTAACCTCATAAACTATATTATAATTACACAAGGCAAATACATCTTCATTATCCATTCTTTCAGGCGTAGCAGTTAATCCTAAAAGAAATTCAGGTGTGAAATAATTTATTATATTTTGATAATTTCCAGCCACTGCATGATGAAATTCATCAATTATTATATAATCGAAATAATCCTTAGAAAAAGTTTCATTATTCAAATACTTAGATTGTCCCAAAGTCTGTACTGTAGCAAATATTATATCACAGTCTGTATCCTTTCTATCTCCAATAAAAAAGCCTGTATTTATATTTCCTTTCACTCTTTTAAAAGAAGCCTCCGCCTGTGTAAGTATTTCTTCCCTATGAGCTACAAATAATATTCTCTTAAAGTTTTCAGAATCAAAAGCTGCTAAATAAGTTTTTCCTATACCTGTAGCAGCTACAACTATTCCCCTATGAAATCCATCTATTCTTGAATTATTAAGCTCATATAGTGCTTCAATCTGTGCTCCCTTTGGCTCTATCATAGGTAAAATTTTATTTTCTTCTAATTGATCTGTGAATTCTTCCTGTTTTTCTACCTCTACTAACACTTTAGGTTTCTTCCATTGGCTAGAATATTCTCTTAGCTTTTTTTCATCTATAATATCTGCGTAGTTTAAAAATAAATCTTCAAATACATCTTTATAATGATTAAAATCATCGATATTATCTTCTTTAGAAATTTTATAATTCCATTCTATTCCGCTAGTTAATGCAGATCTTGAAATATTAGATGAACCTATAAATATCTCTCCACCCTTTTCATATTCGAACATATATGCCTTTGGATGAAAGGATCTATTCTTAATATTATAAAATCTTAAGTCAACTTTCTCACCAAGAACTCCCTTCAACAAATACAAAGCCTGAGGTTGTGTTATGTTCAGATAATTTCCTGTAAGTACTCTTATAGGTACATTTCTATCCGCCAAAGCTTTTAGATCATTCTCCAGAAGTCTTACCCCTGATTCCATGAGAAATGACACTATTATATCTACTCTTTTAGCCCTGTTTAAAGCTATTTTTAATCTATTTACCAGATAATCTTTATCGCCTGTAATACAATTTGTTTTATTATAATCTATCTCTTTAACAGCTAAATTATCTATGGCTATTTCGTTTAATTGATCATGTTTATTGTCCATACCTTTTCACCTGCCAGCACCTTTTAATCACTAGAATCTTATACTTTTTAATATTTTCAATAACTTTTAATATTATAGAAATAATCACTTATTTTTTCTATTGAACATACTAATATTTAAATTTTATCTTATATAAACTTAATCAACGGAAAAATTATTAACGTACCTACATCCCAAACAACCTCTTTATCTTACCCATAAATCCACCCTGATTCATTTCCTCTATTCTATCCTCTTTTGTTGCAGCCACCATATCTTCTACCTTATAATGATTTTTGTTACCTTTATTTAAATTTATTCTTACTTTTAGTAAATCTCTTACAATAGCATTATTATTGTTACTATAGGTAACCTTAAGTGCTTCTCTTGCTCTAGTCATTCCCACATAGAGAAGTTTCTTTGATTCATTCACACTGTCTAGTAATCTATCATTAATACCGCAAATATACACATATTTAAAATCCAGTCCTTTTACACTATGAATAGTTGAAATATTTACTTTATCCATATCTATTCTAAATTTTGATTTGGCATTTGAATTCTTACTTATAATAAAATAAGGTATATTTCTATTTGAAAAAGTATTGTTCAATACATCTATGTAATTCATTCCTTTATAACTTTTATGTACATAAGCTACGCAAATGTCTCCATACTCTATGCCAGATTGCTTTAAATTTATAATTTCATCTACTATTTTATTGGCCTCATCTTCAAAGTTCTTACAGTAGATAAGTTGTGGATTTGTTCCTTGTCTTAAACTTGTGTCCGGCTTAATTGTAAAATTATTATCTTCTTCATCAACCTTTTCCTGAACTGTTCCATCCGTTAAGAAAGTATAAGCAAAATCTAGTATCTGTTTTGTATTTCTATAGTTTTCACGCATTATAGTAGTTCTTCCTGCTGCTTTTATACCTACAGACTTAAGAGTGTATTTTCTATTGTAAAGATTTTGTTCTCCATCTGAGGCTAGCATATCCTCTGATATCCTAGCTATATTTTCATTTATATCTTTATCCTTGTATACTCCACTCTTTAGCCCTAAAGACTTGAATATTTCATTTACCCATCCATGGAAATGTATGACTTCAACATTTTCATGGTTATTCTCTGTAATAGACATTTATCTTTCTTCAATTCATTTACTATATTCAATATGTATTCTCTTGCTTGTCTTAATGGATTTGCTTTTGTACCTAATGTACTCAATGTATATGTATTAGAATTTGCACTTTCAATAGAATTTAATGACCAATCCTTTACTTCTAGAACAACGATTCCTAAATCCAGACCTAAAATCACAAAATCCGGGTATCTTTTATTTACTCTTATGTCATACCATACAATATAATCTGATGGTAGATTATTTTGTAATATCTTAAATAATCTTTTTTCCCCTGCAGTAGCAGCTTCTATACTACTTATACTTTCTGGAATAACTTTTGCCATAGTATCACTTCCTCCTCCTGTATAATGTCTCTTCTTTTGTTTTATATTTAATCACACCTAGTTTTATTTCTCTTTATTCCTATTATAATGTAAAATTCACATTATTTTAACAATTTTTTTGATATTTATGATTAAAACTTCTTATAAATATGCAATAAGTTTCATATTTTCCTATATATTCATCTATAATACTGTATTGTAAAGAATAATATGGTATAATTTACATACATTTTACATTTAAATATTAAATTAATATGAATTAAAGAAGGTGACGTATATATGAATATAGACCATATTTTAAGAATCCCTATTACTGTTACTATGGTGATATTTATTATCGTTGTAGTATACTCACATATGAGAAGAAGAAGGTAAGATAAAATACCTTCAGAAAAGCATAAAATTAGATGTTACCTATGGTTAAGTACTATCCATCTATAGATGATGTGTCAAGGATAGCACTTAGATTAAATAAAGTATTTGTCATATTAATCATCTTTTCTTAGAAACATATTTATTATCTTCTCCTTATACTTAGCATATAAAAAAGAAAGTAAGAAATATATTATAAAAAAATTTATGCCTAAAGCTATATTAAACTAGTAAGATTAAGTGAAGTTAAGGTTATTTATAACAGGAGGGAAAAATGGGATTTTCATTTATAGGAACTTTGATTGGAATTCTTATAGTATTGCCAAGTATTTTATTTTTCGTTAAGTTTCCACCTAAAAATATACCTGCTAATTTAACAAATGCAGGGGTGATATATACGATTTTAGAAAGAGTAGGACAAATGTGCCAATTCAGCATAATAATTTTGTTCTATGTTTTCATTTAGAATACATAATAATAAATAATAAAATTACTGCAGTAATTACAGGTACAAATATTAATGAAAATACAAGTCTACCACTTTTGCTGGCAAAATTAGGTGTAGTTCCTATGCCATTTCTTTTATCAACAAATTCAGCAGGATTGTCTTTATTATAATAAAATATTCCTAATTTCCAATGCTTAGAATCATTATCTTTATTCATATAATCCCCCTTTTTAATTTTACAACTACCTTTATAGGCCGCTTATCATGAGTGTACTAAGGATATGCGTTTAAAGCATTAAATACTCGTTAAGACATATGTTTTGCATATTATCATTATATCCATTTTTACTAGTTACTTTAAATAACATAATACCATAATATTTATCATATGGTAAATTATTTTATATAAAAAGTATTATATATAATACTTTTTATATTGTATATTTGACTTTTTGATGTATATATAATACTATAATTACATATTGGAGGTGCATTAATTTTTGAAAAAAACCAAGATGTTTAAAACTAAACTTAAAGTTTTAAGGGCTGAAAAAGAACTAACTCAAGAAGAATTAGCTGAAATAATAGGTGTATCAAGAGGAACAATTTTAGAAATAGAAAGGGGTACTTTTAATCCATCTTTGAAATTAGCCTTTAAAATTGCTAATTATTTTAATAAAAAGATTGATGATATTTTTGAATTTATCGAGGAGGATGATTAATATGGACAATATAAAAACCTTAATTCAATTAGGAATTTTAGTACCTATAATATGGGTTGCATCAAGAAATATATTGTTTGCTAAAAAAAGAGATAAACGAGAAATTTTAGCATTATTTAATGCATTAAAAACAACTGTGATATCTGCAATATTTGTACTAGGATTAATAATAATTTTAAATTTATTGAATGGAATTACTTCAATATCAATTATGTATATTTTTATAATTGCTTTGATTTGTTGTTTTTATTTTGTAATACTATATAAATTAAATCTTAATACTGAATTTAGTATATTTAATATTTTCAATAAAGAGCAAAATAGTAAATTAATATGGAATATATTTAGTATAACAATGGTAGCAGATTTATTGGCACTAATAGGAATATTTATAAGCTATAAATATTTTGATTTTAAAGGATTAAAAGTTTTAACTATATCCGCTTATGTTTTAGCATTTATAAGTGATTACTTTTTTTGTAGAATAAATGCTGAGGGAATATAGTTCTTTAATAAAAAATTTAATGATATTTTTCATATATTTAGGAGAACGATAAAGATGAATAATAGAATAATTACTAATATAATGGCTTGCATATTAATTGTTTTAGTTCCATTTATATTAAAATTTTTTCTAAAGAAAAAAAGATGAACGAGAACTTTCTGCTTTCTTAAACGCTTTAAAAGTCACAACTTTTATTACAACTTTTATTTTTATTTTTATTGGATATGTATATACTGATTTTGATATTTTATCAATACCAACAATATTTGTTTTTGGATTGATGATATTTATGTTTATATCTACTTATATTTTATATAAGATAAATATAAGTGAAAAAGATGTGTCAATACAACTTTCAAAAAATCAAAAAAGAAAACTTAGCATATTTTTTAGAATTATACTTTTACTTTTATTGATATTATCATTATCTTTTGGAAATTTATTAAATAAGTTTTTACCTTTTAACAAAATTGATGTTACAGTAGAATGTGCATTAATATTCTTATTAATAATCACCAACTTTCTGTATCCTTTAAAAAATATTCATAAAGATATAATTAGATAATTAAATTATATCTAACTTACCTTCCATACATTAAAATAAAGATAGAAGCCTGAATTTTAAAGATATAAAGCATTTTATTCAGGCTCTACCCTGTTAATATACTTCAAAAGCTATTAACTTTATTCTTTGTGATATGAATCTGTAATTTTTTTGCATAACTTAATAAAAGTATTTAACTCCTCTTCCGTCAAAGTCTTCTCAATTAAATTCATAATCTCATTTCTAAATTTCTCTGCTCTTAAAAGAAATTTCTTTCCTTCAGATGTAATAAATATACTATAAGAACGGCGATCAGACTCCTGCCTTTCTTGTTTAATATAATTTTTATCTAAGAGACGTTTCGTTAATTTTGAAATGCCCGACTGCGTAATCTTACGAATTTTGGATAGCTCATTTGTAGTTTTAGCTCCTTGATTATTTAGTATATCTAATATATAGTATTGTGCAGTAGACACTCCTTCAATATCAAATTGTTTAATATTATTCATAATCATGCATTGAAAAGGTATATAATTATCTTCTAACTTTTTTGTGGGCATAAATTTCGACTCCTTTTATATGATATATTCTCTCAAGTGTTTTCCTGTAACAGAAGAATCACAGTTTATCAGGTTTTCAGGCTTCCCTTCAAATATGATTTTACCACCATTTTGACCTGCATCAGGGCCAATGTCTATAATCCAATCAGCCTGACTTATCACATCCAGATTATGTTCTATTACAATTAAAGTACTTCCTCCATCAACAATTCGATTCATAATTTTAACAAGTTGAGATATATCTGACATATGGAGTCCGGTAGTTGGCTCATCTAGCACATATATATTTCCTTTGCTTTCAAGT
>NZ_BAEV01000100.1 GCF_000246895.1 Clostridium arbusti SL206
ATTATTAAATGTAATCCTTATCCATTATAAGCTTTGTTATCATCCTTTTTCTAATTGTTTAAAATAATTTTATATTAAATCAATCCATTTGTACTATCTTTTTAACATCATAAACTGAATCTTTTATACTTCTATTGGCATCAACTACATAATCGCATTTAATTAGATTAAATATGCCTGACTCACTATCATAAGATAGCCTTTTTAAGGCTTGCTTCTGTCCTCTATCTTCACACATTCTTCTAAATCTTTCATCTCTATCAACTTTTAAGTATACAACTATTATCTCACAATCCTTAATAGCCTTTTTTAATTCATTGGCTCCCACAGGTTCTACTACATAAACGGAAAGTCCTTTATCCTTATATTGTTCCCTAGTACTCCAATAACGGTACCCATCGAATTCTGTATATGCAATCAAATCTTTTTCATAGTTTGTACCTTCATATTTATTTTTAAAGTAGTTTTCATTTACAAATATATGACCATTTTCATTAACATTTCTCTTGCCTCTTGTAGTATAACTTTTTATATAATTATACTGTTCTTTTTCCAATAATTCTGCTAAAGTAGATTTTCCTGATCCAGATTCGCCTACTAAGCATATAATCTTGTCCATGTCATTCACCTACATTCTTGGATAGAATTTATACTCTATTGTTTTTTAAGGTTTTACATAAGGCACATTCAAAATAAGAATTAATCCTTCTTACTATTTATAATATTAATTAAAAACATTATTGCATTAATTAAGTGAATATTCAATAAAAATAGAATAAAAAAATATAAATTCCTTTAAATCCTCTCTTTCCCTAACATATATTTTTCTTATTGGCACAATATAATAACATCAAATAGAAAAGGAGGTCATACAAATGGCTAGTAATAGTAGTAATAGAGTATTGGTACCAGAAGCAAAAGAAGGTTTAAATAAATTTAAAATAGAAGCAGCAAGAGAGGTTGGAACTCCATTAACTGAAGGATATAATGGCGATCTTACTTCAAGACAAAATGGATCTGTTGGTGGACAAATGGTTAAGAAAATGGTTGAAGCCTATGAAAATGGACTTAGCGGTAAATAATTAAAGACAAATTATTATTTATAGGAGGTTGAAGATGGTTAAAACATTTTCAACCTCTTTTTACTTTTGAACTTAATAATAATATTATCCATATAAAAATAACCTGTGTACTTTCCATACGAATAATTCTTATTTATATTATTCGTATGAAGTTTACACAGATTATTTCATATTTATTGTTCTCATAAACTTTTAATAGATTACTTTAGGCACATTCAAATAAATAACTAGTCAGTATGCTAGTCTATTTTGAATCCCACTACGTCAACAGAACCATCAGATAGCTCACTATCTGAAGAACCTATTTCCTTGTAGGCTTCAAAATATACGTCGCATCTTTGACTTACTATTTATTTTCATATGCCTTATATTTTTATTATTCTAATTTTACCTTAATTATTTTTTTCTTTTGCCTTATATTCTGCACTTCTTGAGTGATATTTTGCACTATTAGGATCCTTTGACCAAGTTTTAGGCTCATTGCCTGCATTTTCTCGTTTAGGTCTATAATTTATTTCAACATGTTCTTCCATATTACTAGCCACTCCCTTTTATAATTTAGTTATAATATTCAGCAGAAAATTTATTTAAATAACATTCTTTTACGATGCTTACGTTCTACTAAATCTATGGATCCTAAAACTATATGTGCAAGACCAAAACCTAAAATACCTGATGAAACTTTAGGAATTATCTTTTTAGCTATCATAGTAACTCCTGCAGCTGTAACTATACTTCCTAAAGTGGTTGGAATTATTCCTTCTTTAACTGACATTATAATAATCTCCTCTCAAATTAGAATTCACTGGTTATCTTCATTTTTTTATCAACAGCAGCTCTTGCACTTTCATCTTTTGGACTATGTTTAATATTTTTCTTTTTAAAATGTCCATCCTCAGTTTTATTATTTTTTGTATTAGCTAAATTATTATTCATAATATAATTCTCCTCCTTTTTTACCAATAAATTAGTATCAATAAATCTTACTAATCAGGAATTTGTTTTCCCATTTAGTTTAGATAAATAATCTATGTATTTATGTTACCCAAACAGAAATTATATTTACTATGATTTTTATAACATTTATGGTTTAAAAAACTTTAGATAATAAAATAAAAAACACGGTTTTACATTTTGCAATATACATAAATATAATATTACAAAAGATAAACCGTGTTTTCACATATTAAAAATCACAATTATTATATAATTTTAGTTCTAATTCAGAATCACTAATAAAGTCATCAACTATATTCCATGAATCATCATAAAATTCATCTAACATAAAATCATAATAAACTTTTCCACCCATAAGTCTTTTTATTATATCTTCTCGTTTATAGCCTTCTTTATATAGCTTGAACTTTTTACAGATACTTTTAACTTGGGAGGAATTTAGAAATAATATTTTCATTATTTCATTCATAAAATAATATTTTTTAGTTAAAATATTATTGAGTTTATTTTGAAATTCTAGTTTATACATAAGATTAATTTTCTTATTTCTATGTGGACTTTTTTTCCCCCTATGATGTTCAGAACAAAGATAAATATAATTTAATGGGAAATCCAATCCGCCTTCACTTTTAAAAATTATATGGTGTTTTTCTCCAGGCTTTCCACATACCACACATTTTTTATTCTGCAAAAACTAACACTCCCCTATATTAATAATTTTTTATAAAAATCTAACTTATAATTTAATATTACTACTGATTATTAATCTTCTCAATAGTAATTTTATTACATTGATTCTTGAACTTTATTTTTAGTTACTAATATCTTTAAAATTCTTTTCTTTTTTACTAAAAGAATTTTAAAAGTAAAATCTCCGATTATAATGCATTCTCCTTCTTTTGGTAATCTTCCTATTTTATCTAATATTAAACCACTTACAGTATCATAATTTTCTTCATAATCTGTTTCTAAAAGTTGATTTAATTCTGACATATTAATACCTGCATCAATTTCAAATTGATTTTCACCCATTTTGTGGACTTCTTCTTCCTTTTCATCATATTCATCATAAATATTTCCTACTATTTCTTCTAACATATCTTCTATAGTTGCAATTCCTGCTGTAGTTCCATATTCATCTATTACTATGCAGATATGTATATTCTTTTTTTGCATTTCCTTCAATAGATTATCAATCTTTTTGTACTCTATTACAAATAATGGTTCTTTCATAAAGTTCTTTAAATTAAATTTTGTAGTTTCTGTTTTAAAAGCCATATAATCGATTATATCTTTACTATATAATATGCCAATAATGTTATCAATATTTTCCTTATATACAGGAATTCTAGAATATTTTTCTTCAGTAATAATATTGATTGTTTCTTCAAAATTACTTTCTACATTTAATGCAACTACATCTGGTCTTGGTGTCATTATATCTACTACAGTGGTATCATCAAACTCAAAAATGCTATTTATCATTTTAGTTTCCATAGCTTGAAAAATACCTTTTTCTTCTCCTACATTTATCATCATTCTAATTTCTTCTTCTGTTATATCTTCTTCTTTGTTAGTATCCTTTCCCAATATTAATCTAACGAAAAAATTAGTACACGTAGTAAGTGCATCTACTATAGGTTTACTAACTATGTTAATAACAGTAATAATTCCAATAGATTTGTCTGCTATAAATTCTGATTTTGTAAGTGCTATTCTCTTAGGTATCAATTCACCAAATAATAGAGAGAAAAATGATATTACTATAGTTACAAATACAAAGGATATTTTAGGTCCATAATTCGAAAAAAATGGTATGCCCGTATTTATGAGTACTTTTTCAAAAGCATTAGATAGTCCTACTGCCGCTGCAGCTGATGTAAAAAAACTAGTCAAAGTAATACCAACTTGAATTGTTGCCAAAAACTTACTTGGTTCTTTTAATACATTTAAGATTAATTTAGCTTTTTTATCTCCCTCACTAGCTCTTTTTTCAATATTTATTTCTTTTAGAGATATTATACCTATTTCTGCTGCTGCAAAAAAAGCATTTACTACTATAAGTAGAATTATTATAGCTATTTCTTCAATCAAAAATTATTCACTTCCTCTTAGGCATATTAAAAATAAATATTACGTCAAAGATGTTAGTATACTGACTAGTTATTTACAAATGCCTTATATTTTTTATTTTCTTTAATATACTAATATACTGATTTATTCTTTAATTTTCATGATCAATAAAATTTCATATATAATTAAATTTTTACATCATACAAAAATTTTTCTTATTGCTGGTACTACATAAGGGTCATATAATAATCTTAAGAATATAAACATCAATGCTCCTATAATTCCTCCAACTACTGAACCATTAATCCTTATCCATTGCAAATCCTCTCCGAATTTACTTTCTATAAATTCATTTAATTTTTCATCGTCAAATTCACTTAGCGTTTCCCTTACAAAAGTTCCTATAAATCTATGTTCTTTTTCAGCAAAACCAATAAAAATATGTTTAAAGATATTTTCTATATACTTTTTTAAATTGTCATTTTCATTAAATCTTTCAAAACAAAAATCCAACTGCTCAGTTATCCAATGGGACAATATGGATATTTCTCTGCCATTTACCTCTTTTAAACTTATTATAGATTCTACTATAGCCTTTATATCTACTTCTTTTGCTAATTTTACTTTAAATGCTTCTATTTCTTCTCTATGATTTTCTATGCTGAATAAATATTCTCTAACTTCTTCTTTAAACCTCACTCTCATATTATTATCATTATATTTCATTTCTATAAGACTTTCTACAATACCTTTTTGAATATTATCAGCTGCACTTAATAAATTTACACTGTCCGTTTTCTCAAATATTGAAAAACTAATCCTTGAAAAAAAGTTATTAACTTTCTTTTCTTTTATGCTTAAAAGTGTTTTATATATAAGGTTCCTTGTACTATCCTTTTCAGATAATTTAATAAAATTTTCAATAATATAATCAATAATTTTATCTTCCTGCTCCGTTCCCTTTATTTTTGTTGCCATTGATTTTATATTATCTGTAACACTAAATTTATCTAAATTATCTTTCAATACATTATTGTAAATATACATTACTTTTTCTTTTCCATTGTGAGTAAAGTAATCATTTAAATTATTTTCTATATATGTTAGTATTTTATTTTTTCTATTCTCCATAAATATAATTAATTTTTCTACAATTTTTATTTGTAAAATTTTTTCGCTTATAATATCGCTAGTTAGCAATTCCTTTTCCACCATATTGCAAATACCGTCTATGATTTTTTCTCTGTTTCTAGGTATGATCTCTGTATGATAGGATATGCCCAGTGGTTTACTGAATATAGCAGTAATAGCAAACCAATCTGCCACCCCTCCTATTACTGAAGCCTCCATAACCATAAAGCAAAAATTTAAAATCATAAAATTTCCATAATAGTATTTTAAGCTGGCGATTATTATAAACACTATAAATACAGAGAGCAAAGTAATATTGGCTTTGTTTTTATAATTCATATAAATCACATCCCTATATTTAGTACTAATAAAAAATAATACTATCTTCTATTTTAATAGTTCTTATTTTATCCAAAATGTTAGTAAATAAATAACTGCTCCTACTAATCCCCCTACTATAGATCCATTTATTCTTATAATTTGAAGATCCTCTGATAGTTTCTGTTCCATTGTATCTACTATTTCTTTATTGCTATATTTATTTAAATTTTCTCTTATCCATTTACCTATATAATCATATTTGTCATCAATTAATTTGAAAGTAGTATCCTTAATAGATTTATCAATACTATTCATTTTATCTCTGTCTCTTATAAAATTAAGAACTATCTTTCTTTTCTTTGCCTTAAAGTTTTTAATATAATTTTATTATTATAAAAATTTTCTGTAAAATAATCCTGTAAAAATCTTTCTAAACTTTGCTTTAGAAAACTATTTTCTGTAAAAAATTTCACTTTGTAGTTTTCAATTTTATTTATTAAAACTATATCATTATGAAGTCTTAGTATATAATCTTCTACTTTTTCTTTTAGCAATACCCTATTTTTATTATCCTGATTTTTCATATTTTTTAAAATTTCTATACTCTTCTTTTGAATATTATACGCTGCACTACTAGGAGACATATCTAATATATGTCCTAATACTAGCTTATTTGTAATCTTTCTATTTATATTTTCCTTTTCATAGTTTTTTAAGGCATCAGCATATAATTTTTCAATAAAAATAGTTACATTTTCTTTTTTTACAATGTTGATAGAGGAATCAATTATCTTATCTATTAATATATCAATATAGCCTTTACGCGAGCTCCACAAACATAGCTTATAAAGTATTTCACTTATTTTAATCTTCAGGGCTACATTTGAAAGAGATTTATAGGCAAAGTCAGTTATAGTTTTACTTGCTTCATGCTCAGGAACAAATATTTCATCCAAAGCCTTAATTAAAGCCTCATCACCCTCTCTAGATTTTATAAATCTAGCTATTATTATAACAATATTATAACTGTTTAGTTTATTCTTTAATTTATCCTTATTTAATAAATCATTCTCTATAGTTTCTGCAATAGTATCTACAATTCTGTCTCTATTCTTGTTTATAATATCCGTTCTAAATAAAAATTTAGGCCAATTTATATTAAAGGGCTTCTTAAATATAGCTGTTATTCCGAACCAGTCTGCAAGCCCTCCTATTAAGGCCGCCATACAGCACCTTGAAATTAGAGCCCATACAAATGCGTCTTTAAAAGCATAGGAGATTAAAAATCCAATAGCAACTATTATAAGAATTAAATTTGCCCTTCTTTTATTCTTTTTATCCAAAGTTCATCACCACTTTAATTTTTATTCTTCCCATAAATAACTCAATTAATATACTAACCAGATTAAGATTTTTTATTGTCTATTTTTTCTGCAAGATCACTGAGATACATCCATCTATCTAAAAGATAGTTTAAATGTTCTTCTGTTTTCTCTTTATTAGCCATTAATTCCTGTAAAGTCATATAGTCACTTGAGGATTCATTTATACTTTTGCTTATTTCTTCTAAGGCACTTTCAGTTTCAGCTATATTCCCTTCTATTTCTTCGTATTCCTTCTGCTCTTTAAAAGTAAATTTTAAAGTTTTTTCTCTTTTATTATTTCTACTTTCTTTTTCATGATTATCTTTCTTTTTTTCTTTGTTTGGTGCTTCTTCAAGGATACTATTATGAAAATCTATATAATCTGTGTAGTTACCTGTATGCTCTAAAACTTTTCCATTACCTTCAAAAGCAAATATTCTATTGCTTACCTTATCTAAAAAATATCTATCATGAGATACAGCTACAACTGTTCCTGTGAATTCTTCTATATACTCTTCTAATATATTTAGTGTTTCTATATCCAAATCATTGGTTGGTTCGTCTAATAGCAGCACATTTGGTGCATCCATTAATACCTTTAAAAGATACAATCTTCTCTTTTCACCACCCGAGAGTTTAGATATTGGAGTATACTGCAAAGCCCCTGGAAACAGGAACTTTTCCAGCATCTGAGAAGCACTTATCAATGTACCATCTGATGTACTCATATATTCTGCAGTCTCTTTTATATAGTCTATTACTCTTAAAGTCTCATCTATATTTCTGTATTCTTGAGAAAAGTATCCAATTTTCACTGTTTCTCCAATTTCAACATCCCCTGAAGTTGGCTTAATCTTCCCAGCAATTATATTTAGTAGAGTACTCTTTCCCATGCCATTTGGTCCTACTATTCCTATTCTATCATCTCTATTTACTATGTAACTAAAATTATCTATTAATGTTTTATTGTCAAAACTCATACTTATATCATTAATTTCTATTATCTTTTTACCAAGTCTCGTATTACCAACTGATATTTCAACTTTTCCATTACTTAAATCCACATTTTCATTCTGCAGTGTTTCAAACCTATCTATTCTAGCCTTTTGCTTTGTTGATCTTGCCTTGGCTCCCCTTCTTATCCACTTAAGTTCACTTTTAATAAGACTTTGTCTTTTTTGTTCCTTAGCTTCCATCTTATTTAGTCTGTCTAATTTCTGCTCTAAGTATTTACTATAATTTCCTTCGTAGCTATAGAGCTTACCTTTATATAATTCTAATATTTCATTGGCAATTCTATCAAGAAAATATCTATCATGGGTTATCATAATTAAAGAACCTTTTCTGCTATTTAAATAAGTTTCTAACCAATTAACAGTTTCATCATCTATATGATTTGTAGGCTCATCTAATATGAGAATATCAGAGGGTGATATAAGTGCTCCTGCAAGGGCTATTCTCTTTCTTTGACCACCTGATAAATTTTCCACCTTTGCTTCAAAATCATTTATTCCAAGTTTAGTTAAAATAGTTTTAGCATCACTCTCTACATTCCAAGCATCTAAAGCATCCATTTTCTCTGAAATTCTATTGAAATTATTCTGTACTGTTTCATCTTGAGGATTTTGAGAGATTTCCTTTACAGCTTTTTCATATTCCCTTAGCAAAACCATAATTGGGGAGTCTCCTTTAAAAATGGCCTCCATAACTGTATCATCTTTTGTAAACTGTGTATTTTGAGATAAGTATTCTATTTTAAGTTTATTTCTTGCAATAATTTTTCCTTTATCCGCAGTATCTATTCCAACTATAATCTTTAAAAGAGTGGATTTACCTGTTCCATTTACTCCTATTAATCCAATCTTTTGTCCCTCACTTATTCCAAGTGATATATCATCAAATAGTACTTTTTCTCCATAACTTTTATTTATATTTTCAAGAGATATTAAATTCATATAATGTCTTCCTTTCTTGTATATCCGATATCCAATTAATATATCAATTCATCTAAACTTAGTTGGAGTTTGTACTTCAACTAAGTTTAGATGAATTATCCAAGAACGTGTCGCTGTTATCGGATAAATATCTGTACACACCTTAATTATAACAAACTTCTGATTATATCGTAAGCTTTTAAGTTAGTAGTTATAGCTTTATATCATTATTTAGCATTTTTATCGATAAGGCATGTGAAAATAAATAATAAGTCAAAGATGCGACGTATATTTTCTATCAATTGATAATCATAATCAGCATTTTCTATTTACATTTCTCTTCACAATACCTTTTATATCAACATATAATAATACATAATAGTTGTATTTCTATTATCAATTGAAATTATTATGACTGGAGAGATAAAAATGAATAAACAAAATGGTGCTTTTTTATCTATAGCATCAAATAGTATATTAGTTATATTGAAAATTATAGCTGGAATATCTATAAATTCTGTAAGTGTTCTATCCGAAGGTATTCATTCCTCCATAGATTTGATTGCTAGTCTTATAGCATTTTTTTCTATAAGAAAAGCTAGTAAAGCCGAAGACGCTGATCATCCCTTTGGACATGGAAAATACGAAAACATTTCAGGATTTGTTGAAGCTATTCTAATTTTATTTGCTGGGATTATAATAATATATGAGTCTATAAGTAAAATTTTTTCTGGATCTAATATAGGAAATATACATTCGGGCTTATTAATTATGTTCATTTCTAGTGTGATAAACCTTGTAATTTCTCTTAATATATTGAGGATATCAAAAAAAACAAAGTCTATTGCTTTAGAAGCTGATGCAATGCATTTATTAACAGATGTATTTACTTCCTTAGGTGTCTTTATAGGGCTTATACTTTTGAAAATCACAGGTCTAAAAATATTGGATTCAATTTCAGCCATTATAGTTGCACTACTAATTATAAAAACCTCAGTAGGACTTATAAAAAAGTCTATGAAAGATTTAGTGGACAGCAGCTTAGACCCTGAGGATATTAATAAAATTTTAAAAGTTATTACTAAATATCCAGATGTAAAATCTTATCACAGGTTAAGAACAAGAAAAAACGGAAACACAAGAGAGATAGATATTCATCTACTTATTGATTCAAATCACTCTTTAGTAGAAGCTCATAATATATGTAATTATATTGAAAGAGACATAAAAACTATATTTCCTAATTCTTATACACTAATTCACGTAGAACCTTATGCTAACAGCAGAATTTTAAAATAATATTGTAAATGTATCTTTATTGTACTATAATTTATGAGAACATATTTAATGATTTAGCTAGGGGTGCCTAATGGCTGAGAGATGATATGCATTAACCCTTAAACCTGATCTAGATAATTCTAGCGTAGGGAAGCATTTTTCTTTTAGCCCTTATTTTGTTGTTTCAATTTTTGAGATACAATTGGCCTTCTAGTAAAAAACATAGGAGGCTTTTTATATGACATTTTTTAAATTAAAACTTTTCCAAGTTAAAGTTTTTTCTCTTGCAACAAATTCAGCTGAAATTTTAAAACATCCTACATCCATAATAACTTTAATAGGTGTACTAATTCTAATATTCGCATTCATAAAAATTAAAAAAGTTAAAATCACTACTAAAATGACAACCCAAATTGGTATTGCATTAGCTCTATCAGCAGTACTGCAAATATTTAGATTATATCATTTTCCACAAGGAGGTAGTGTAACTCTTGGAAGCATGGTTCCAATACTTATAATAGCCCTAGTATATGGTCCTGAAGTAGGATTTTTAACAGGTTTTTTACATGGAATGATTACTTTATTCTTAGATCCTTATATACTTCATCCTATACAGTTGTTGTTTGATTATCCACTGCCATCTATGGCTCTTGGACTAGCTGGATATTTTAGATACAAAAAAATATTAGGCACAATAGTGGCCATTTTTGTAAAGTTTTTATTTCACTTTACGTCTGGATTGGTTTTCTTTGGAAGCTTTGCCCCAAGTGGAATGTCTCCTGCAATTTATTCTTTAGTAGTAAATGGTTCATTTATGCTTACAGACGGTTTAATTTGTGTTTTTCTCATTGCAATATTACCTATAAAAATGCTAAGTAGAAATATAAAAAACGGTGTTTATCGATAAGGGAGATGTTAATGTATGGTCATTGCAGATATAGCAGTTATGCCTCTAGTACCTACTGCTTCAGAAGAAGAATTGTATAAGCAGGTAGATGCAGCTATTGATTATATAAAGAAAAGTGGTCTAAAATATGAAATAGATGCCATGAGTACTACGGTAGAAGGAGAATATGATGAAGTTTTTGATCTTATAAAAAAGGTTCACAGAATTCCCTTTGAAGTTGGCAGTGAAAGAGTAATAACGATGGTAAGAATAGACGAAAAAAAGGGCGGTCTAACCATAGAAGACAAACTGAAAAATTACCCAACTGAAAGAAAGGGTAAATAAGTTAGTTTAAAAATAAGGGAATATAGATAGATTTGATTTGCGCAAATATATCTATACTCCCCTATTTATATATTTTTTTCTTGTTAAAAAAATACACTGATATTATAATTGTTCTTTTCAAGTCATATTAATGACTACAGCAACATACTAAACTACTATTTAATATAATAAAATAGGTTTTCTAATGCAATCCAATTATGTCTTTTATAACTTCTCCTCCTATTATCATACCTGCTACTGGTGGTACAAAAGATATACTTCCTGGTATTTGTCTTTTAGCAAGACATTTTTTAGTACCTCCTGTGCAAACACATCCCTCTTTACAAGTTATTACTTCATCCAATTTGGGCTTTAAAGGAAGTTCTTCAGAGTAAAGTACCTTTAAAGATTTTATTCCTCTTTTTCTAAGCTCATATCTCATTACTTTAGCTAGTGGACACACTTTTGTTTTATATATGTCTGTAATTTGGAATTTAGTTGGATCTATTTTATTTCCTGTACCCATACAGCTTATAATTTCAACATTATGTTCTCTACACCATAATATTAAAGCGATTTTGGATGAAACAGTATCTATTACATCTACTACATAGTCTGTATCCTCATCTATAATATCTTTTATATTATCTTCTTTTACAAAAGTCTGGTGAACTGTAACTTCACATTTAGGATTTATACTAAGTATTCTATCCTTCATAACTTGAACTTTAGATTTACTTATAGTATCAAAGGTAGCATGAATTTGTCTATTAATATTAGTTAAACAAACTGTATCATCATCTATAAGCACAATTTTTCCTACTCCACCACGAACTAAGGCTTCCACTGTAAAACTTCCTACTCCGCCTATACCGAATACAACTACTTTACTATCTTTTAATTTATCTAAAGCTTCTTTTCCTATTAGAAGCTCTGTTCTTGACAAAGAATGTTGTGGCATTTTTTCTTCTCCTTTTATATCTATATATAAATATATATTTAATTAAATTTATATCATTATCACATACTGTCAACTCACTTAAACATACTATAGTATATCACACCTCTAAAATATCTTCAAAGATATAATCTATCCCAATTATTTAATTAATAAAATGTAATACTGTAATAAAATCCTTAAAATTTTCATATTTTAATTTAGAATACTTATAAAAAGGGGTAATAGCATTGAGAGTTAAAAAATTGATTTACATAGTGATTATAATTGTTATAGGTTTAAATTTTACCGGCTGTACCTCGCCCTTAAAACATGAAAAACCATATAACTTTTATTATACCAATCTCTTAACTAGAGATGTAAAACTTGAAAATTCATTTTTAGGAATTGTATTAGATACTAATTTTTATAAGGAAAAAACACTTACTAAAGATCAAAATACAACGGCTAAAAATTTTATTTTAAATCTTCACAGAAATAATTTTGTAACTAAGCCAAAAGACTTGCCTGGAAAACCTCCTTATAAAATTTACTTTACATTTAAAACGGACAAGTATGTTATAGAGGTCTATAATGAAAAATATGTGTCTGTATATCCTTGGGATGGTTCATATCCTAAAGATTATATTAATATGGATGGTATGCCTATTTCCTATAACCTCTATGCTCTATGCAAATATGTTATTCCAAGATAGAAATTTTATCCTGGGATTCTAATTTTAGATTTTCTTAGTATTGTTTTATTATCCGAGATTTTAGTATATAATATTTGTAAAATAAGGCGTTTAAAATAAATACAAATCAGATTTTTAACATATATTTTGAATATGCCTAATACGAAAGAAGTGATTCAATGTATTTTAAAGGAGATTTTCACAGCCACTCAACAGAATCAGATGGAGTACTTTCCCCAAATGACTTAGTAATCTTAGCTAAATCTAAAGATATAGACATCATGGCAATTACTGATCATGATACTACAAAGGGCATAGATCAAGCTATTACTACTGGTAATGAAATAGGTTTAAAAGTAATTCCAGGCATGGAGCTTTCAACTCGTCACAATAATGAAAGTATTCATGTACTTGGATATTTTAAAGATGACTCCTATAAGAATAAAGATTTTCAAGATTTTCTTGAAAACATGACTAATTATAGAATTAAAAGAGCTGAAATGATAACAATTAACTTGAAAAAATATTTTAATATAGATATTGATTATAAAAAAGTTCTTGAGCATGCTAAAGGTGTTGTGGCAAGACCTCATATTGCTAAGGCTATAATGGAAGCTGGCTATGAATATAGTCTTGATTATATATTTAAAAACATTATAAACGAAGGAAGCCCAGCTTATGTTCCTAATAAGAAGCTAGACTTGGAAAAAGGAATTGAACTACTTAGATCTGTAAATGCAGTAGTTATACTTGCTCATCCTGTTTTAGTAAAAAAGACTCCTGTGGAAGATTTAATGGCATTTGATTTTGATGGGTTAGAAGCTATTTATCCTCTAAATAAACCAGATGATACTGAAAAATTTTTAAACATAGCTAAAAATTATAATAAACTAATTACCGCTGGTTCAGATTTTCACAGCGGCGAAGAAGCTGATACAAAGCATGGAACTTTGGGTTCAGTTTATTTGGATTCAGGTAATATTGATAAACTTCTAGAAAAATTTAATGAATAGTGTTTACAAGAACATATTATCGTATTACTTGAAATGATTCTAATTACCTTTAGGCACATTCAAATAAATAACCAGTCAGTATGCTAGCCTATTTTGAATTCTACTGCGTCAGCAGAACCCTCTGATAGCACCACTATCATCAGAACCTGTTTCCTTGTATAATTCAAAATAGACATCTCATCTTTGACTTGTTATTAATTTTCACATGCCTTATGAAATTATTAATGAATAGCAAAAAAATTATTTAAAATGTTAAAAAAATAAAAATTAGGGTATCCCTCTTAACTAATAAAATAAGGGATATCCTAAATTCATACAGCCTACATGATCTTAAGAAATACTTTTAAAAATTATTTACTTTAGG
>NZ_BAEV01000099.1 GCF_000246895.1 Clostridium arbusti SL206
ATTAATGAAAAAAAAGTTACTAAAAACATTCATTTTTGTTACTGCATTTATATTAATGAGCTTAGTAACAATAGGTGCTGGATATTATAAAAAAGCAACAGCAGTTGAGCAAAGTTCAAATTTTAAAATTGAACTTGATGAACATAGTAATAATAAAAATATAGCAAAAACCACAGTAATAAATATAGGAGAACAGGGATTGCCAAAAAAATTAGTACAACCCAATCTGCAGTCTACTCAAGGAATTATTATAAATAAAGGACAAGAAGACCTACCATTAAAATTAATTTATAAAGGATTTGACGGAAATATAACAATAAGTTCCAAAGTTGATAAGTCTTATGGCTTAAATGGGAATTTAAATACTGTACTAAAAACCAAACAAGGACTTGATATAAAGGTTTTATTAGCTATACCTAGAAGCAAAACTAATAAGCATGTAGCCAGTGCAGGCATTATAAATATAATAAATTTGAAAAATAATAATGTAATTGGAATAATACCAGTTAAAGTCATTAATTCAGATATTAAAGGTACAGATAATGATGATTCACTTAAATCTTTATTAGAAGAGGAGTTTAAGCAATGATAAAAATAAAAAATTCTAATGTATTCTTAATTAAAAGAGCAGTTTGGTATTTATTTGGTATAATTCTATTTTATGCACCTTTTGCCTTATACGAAAAAGTTTTAAGTAGAGTAATAAATAATAAAAGCTCTCTGGATGTTCACTCAAGTTGTTTACGTATTCCATTATTATACCTCTTCACTGGGAAAGGAATAGAATTTATTTCAGTCACATTTATATCATTAGTATTATTTTTTACTCTTACTTTCTTCTTTGGTGCATTTTATTGCGGACGTTTGTGTGCCGCTGGAGCGTTTCCTGAATATCTTAGTCGCTTAGTTCCTGAAAAACTCAAAATAAATTGGTACAAAATAACAAATCCCATTCCTATTAGATATGGTTTTTTTAGCAGGATATCTACTGACTCCATTTTTAGCGGGAAGTATTGCATGCGCATTTTGTAATCTCTCCTTTTTACAAAGACTCATAAATGGAGGATTTTGGGGTAATGTTGGATTCTTAGGTTCTACTACAATTATAACAGGATTTCTTTGGCTATTCGTTTTCGGAGTATTTACTAAAGGTGGAAGAGGATATTGTAATTTTATGTGTCCTGTAGGAGCTATACAAGGACTTGTACAAAGTATAAGTTCACGTTTCGGGTTTACATTTAAATTACGTTTTTCAAAGGAAAAATGTGTTTCATGTTCCGCCTGTGTAAAGACGTGCCCTATGGGGTCTTTACAAAAAAAAGATGGAAAGATATCCTATCAAATTCTTAATTGTATTACTTGCAGACAATGTGAAGCTACGTGTCCTAAGAAGGCAATTTCTTATGGCTTAGGGAAGAGTGGATGGGAAAAAACAAGCATTGATAAACAGCAAGTTTCTATTCCTGTGAGGGAGGTATAAATGAATAATAAAGTTAAAGAAATTGGAACTGGTATAGGAGCAACCGGTATTAGTATAGCTGCATCAACAGGCTTTATACCCGGTGTAGGAGCATGCACAGGTACTTGTGGTGCTTGTGGGTTAAGTTGTTTAGTTCCTATTGTAGGAATATCATCTATATGTATTTTTTCCATTGCAAGAAAAAAGTTAAAACTTAAAAATAAGTATAAAAAAATAGTTGAATTGAATAAATAAAATCAAACTTTTATTTTTAATTTATAGTATAAACTTAAATTCGGCAAGCAATCCATGAATTTATTGATACTACTATACATAGTAGTATCAAGCACTATCAATGATTTACTGGATTACTTGCCAAATTAAAGACAAGTATTAATATTATTTATATAAATTTGTGCATTAAATATATTTTTTATTGATATGCATTAGTTACTAAATCTGAAGCTTTAACTTTACCTTTGGGTATTGAGCCATTTTTAACTAGTTCATCAATCCAAGGCTGTAAATATTTCGCATCATCAATTTTCAAAGTTTTAGAATAATAATGACTACCACTAACTGGTTGACCTATATGTTTTGCAGTTAAATCTGCAGCTTCTTCAGGATGATCATCTGCCCATGTTTGAGCTTCAAACATGGCATGAACAAATTTTTTAGCTACATTTGGATTTTTCTTTGCCCAATCTTTGTCAGCAACAAAATATGTTAGACCTGCTGTTGGTCCCAAATCAGTATCTGCTGTATCTGCTATCTTTACATTGCCAGCTTGCTCCATACCTTTATAATAAGGTGGATGTACTGCAGCCACATCTACTAATCCTTGAGTAAGAGATTGTATTGCCTGAGAATCTGGCATTGTAACCCATTCTATTCTATCTCTTGGAAGACCAACTTTATCTGCTATAGTATTTCCTTCAAAATCAGTACAAATATTAGCAGCTCCTGTTGTAAACTTTAGCTTTTGACCTTTTTTATAATTTAATAGATCTTTAAATGTTTTAATTCCAGCTTGTTGAGCCTTTGGTCCTATAAACCACCACATATGTCTATATTTAGGATCTACATCTGGAGTTGGATCTATTCCATTTACTCCAATACCTATTATATTTGCTCCTCCAGCCACAGCTACTGCATAAGTATTTGGATGAAATTCTCCCACGTAATTGTTACCATTTAGAATTGATGGGATTTGTTGAGCTGCTTGAGTTTCACCAGTATACTGTACTTTTAAACCATATTTCTTAAGGAAGCCCTTCTGATCAGCAACAACCCATGGTGTAGATGCACAGTTTGTTCTTGACCAAGTCTTAATAGGAATTAATCCATCTTTGTCAGGTTTTAATTCATCTCCTCCCGATGCTGACGATGCAGATGAAGATGAAGACTGTTTACCACAACCGATAGCTACCAAACTGATCAAGCACATTAAAGAGAGAAGTATTGACAATGCTTTTTTGTTAAATCTTTTTTTAATCATTTAAACTAAACCCTCCTAATTTTATATTAGTTTCTATAGAATAGAGACCAGCCTTCATAAATATAATAAATAGCTTAATCTCTATAACCTTTAGCAAATTCTAATAGCTACTATTAACTTCAATTTACTCTCAATATCATATTATTTTTATTAAGAATTAAATTTTTAAATAATAGAAAGACCAAGCCTTTCAATATATTTAAAAGACTTGGTCTCCAGTAAATCTAGTCAACCTGATATCACTTTCATATGTTACTATTTATTTATAATATATATCTGTTACTAATTTTGAAGCATCCAGCTTACCCTTTGGCACTGAACCATTTTTAACTAATTCATCAATCCATGGCTTTAAATATTTCTCGTTATCAATTTTTAAAGTTTTAGAATAATAGTGATTTCCACTAACTGGTTGGCCTATATGCTTTGCAGTTAAATCTGCAGCTTCTTTAGGATTATCGTCAGACCATATTTGAGCTTCTAGCATTGCTTTAAGGAATTTTCTAGTTGTTTCAGGATTCTTTTTAGCCCAATTAGTATCAACAACCCAGTAAGTTAAACCTGCTGTTGCTCCAAGTCCAGTATCTAATGTATCAGCTATTTTTTCATTTCCTGATTTTTCCATACCGGTATAATAAGGTGGATGAACTGCTGATATATCTACTAAACCTTGAGTAAGAGATTGTATTGCTTGAGAATCTGGCATAGTAACCCATTCAAATCTGTCTCTTGGTATACCATATTTATCAGCTAAAGTATTTCCTAAAAAATCAGTACATATATTAGCCGCTCCTGTTGTAATCTTAATCTTTTGACCTTTTTTATAGTTTGCTAAATCTTTAAATGATTTAATACCACTTTTAGGATTTACAAACCACCACATATGCCTATATTTAGGATCTACATCTGGAGTCGGATCTACTCCTTTTGCTCCAATTCCTATAAGATTAGCTCCACCAGCTACTGCAACACCATAAGTATTAGGATGAAAATCGCCTATATCATTGTTACCATTTAATATTGATGGTATTTGCTGAGCTGGTTGAGTTTCACCAGTATATTTAACTTTTAAACCATACTTTTTGAAGAATCCTTTTTGATCTGCTACAACCCAAGTTGTAGATCCACAATCTGTTCTCGACCAAGTCTTAATAGGAATTAAACCATCTTTATCTGGCTTTAAATCATCCCCTCCTCCAGATGACGCTGATGCAGTTGAAGACTGTTTACCACAACCAATAGCTACCATACTTACTAAGCACATTAGTGAAATTAGAATTAATACAAATTTTTTGTTAAACCTCTTTTTAATCATTGAAACTGCTCCCCCCTAATTTATATCTAAATTATTAATTAAATTGGAATAATATACTAATTTAAAAACAATTAATATATTTTATACTAATTATTTTTAAACTAGTATAAATATTTTAATAAAAAAAAGCTAAGCTCATTCAAATTAATGAAAAAACTTAGCCTCCAGTAAATCTGGTCAACCTAAAACTTTAATATATTATTCCTATGTGTTTAATATACGTTACTATGTTTTTTACTTTATGTCAATACTTTATTAACACTTTTTTAATTATACTATTTAACGATTATCTTGCTTTTAATCATACCCATCCAACATGAATAAGAAATTTTTCCATCTTCTGAAGGGGTAAACTCAATTAGATTATCTCCCACTTGTAACTTTTTTTCTATTTTAAATTGTGGAATATTTATAGTATTGTTACAATCATTAATATTATCTTCACTTACCTTTATTGTCCATTTTACGGGGACACCCTTATGAACAACAATAGGTGGATAACTATCAGATTTTATTTCTGTAGTAACATTTTGTACATTTCCTTCTATTTTTGCTGTTGCTATAGTATTATAATTTTTTACTAAATTTGGAGTATCAATATGTAATCCAGATAATGATAATCCTCTTCCAACCATACCAATACCAAGTATAAGTACAATCACTGCACTTATCTTCAATATTTTAGTTGAATATTTCTTATTTATCACTGAGTTGATTAGTCCAAAACTAAATAAAATAGGCACAGTTCCTAGAGCAAATATAAACGAGGTCGCAGCCCCATATAATACACTTCTTGTACTCAAAGCGTATAATTGTACTATTTGAAGAGGTGCACAGGGCATTAATCCATTCATAATTCCTACATATAGCGGTCCATAATTATTACCATTTCTTATCTTCTTAGCAATAAACGCAGGCATACTTATATTTAATTTTCTAAGAAATGGAAATACACCAATCAAATTAATTGCCATAATTATCATAAAAATTCCACCTATAATAGGTATTATCCCCTTTAAAGCCCCTGGAAAATTTACTATACGTCCTACTCCCCCAACAATTCCACCAATAACAGCATAAGACACTACCCTTCCAGCATTATAAAGTAGCGTTGGCATAAAAAATATAGATCTTTTAGTTTGTGAATTTTTATCCTCGGTTTGATTCTTTGCTACAGATTGGGATATAGCTATTCCTCCACACATTGCAAGGCAATGAAAAGAAGTTAGTACTCCAAATATAAAAAGCAACCAATAACTAGCTCCGGTCTGTATATTAGGTAAATATTTAAGTAAAAAAAGATCCCGTAGAAAGCTTAAAATATCATTGCCATTCAATCTTGTCACTCCTTGTATAAAACATATGAATATAACTAATAAATCGACTATTCCTAATTTTTATCTTACAGTTTAAATCTTTTTAAGCTAAGTGAATTCAATAAAACAGAAATTGAGCTAAAACACATAGCCACAGATGCAACAACAGGATTTAGATAACCCATAGCTGCAATTGGTATGCCAAATATATTGTATATAAATGCCCAAAATAAATTTTGCTTGATTTTTCTCATTGTTCTCTTTGATAATTTTATAGCTGTTACTAAACTTCTCAATTCTCCATTAAGAAGAACAATATCACCTGTTTCTATTGCCACATCAGTACCTGTTCCCATGGCAAAACCTATATCTGCTGTAGCAAGTGCTGGTGCATCATTTATTCCATCACCTACCATAGCTACAATCTTACCTTCACTTCTTAATTTATCTACTTCCTGAGCTTTGTCTTTAGGTTGCACTTCTGCAATAATATTGTTTATTCCTACCTTTTTTGCCACTGTAAATGCTGCTTTCTC
The DNA here is from genome assembly GCF_000246895.1 of Clostridium arbusti SL206. Classification (GTDB taxonomy): domain Bacteria; phylum Bacillota; class Clostridia; order Clostridiales; family Clostridiaceae; genus Clostridium_I; species Clostridium_I arbusti. Next base: position 6,125 of record NZ_BAEV01000099.1, read on the forward strand.
ATTGTCACCAGTAAGCATATAGACTTTTATATTCAATTTTTTTAAAGCTTTAACTGCTTCTATTGAGTCATCTTTAATTTTATCCGACAATGCAATAATTCCCACTAAATTATTATTAATTGCTATTAAAATAGCTGTTTTACCTTGTTCGTGAAGAGAATTCAGTATTTCACCTGAATTTTTTAATCCTATGTTATTTTCTTCTAAAAGCTTTCTTGTTCCTATTAATATTGATTTATCTTTAATAGTTGCAAATATTCCTTTACCTGGAACAGCTTCAAATTTATCTATATCTTCAAGCTCTCTTCCAAACTTTTCTCTAGCAAACTTATATATTGCTTTTCCTAAAGGATGTTCAGATTTCTTCTCGGATTTTGCGGAAATCAACAATAGAGCATCTTTCTTATCTCTCTCATTATTTCCAGTTATAGCTTTATTATCTAACAATATAATATCTGTAACTTCAGGTTTACCAGTGGTTATAGTCCCCGTTTTATCAAGTATTATGGTATTTATCTTACAGGCTCTCTCTAATTCTTCTCCATCTTTAATGAGAATTCCATGTTGTGCTCCCATTCCCATACCTACCATAATTGCTGCAGGCGTTGCTAGTCCTAATGCACAAGGACACGAAACAACAAGAACTGCCACTGCATAGATTATCGCTTGATCAAGTAGAAAAACTTGTCTATGAAAAATAAAAAAATACCATACTACGAAGGTATATAGAGATACAATGATTACAAAAGGAATAAAATACCCCGCTACTTTATCCGCTATTTTTTGGATTGGAGGTTTACTGCTTTGTGCATCATCTACTAATTTTATTATATTCGCAAGCATAGTCTCATTTCCAACTTTTGTTGCTCTAAATTTAAATGTTCCATATTTATTTATTGAAGCTCCAGTTACAGAATCATTTTCCTTTTTTTCTATTGGAATACTTTCTCCGGTGATCATAGACTCGTCTACTGTTGAATATCCATCCAAAATAATACCATCTACAGGTATCTTTTCACCTGGCCTAACAACTATAATATCTCCAACAACTACCTTATCAATTGAAATATCACACTCTAACCCATTTTTTATTACTTTAGCATTTTTAGGTTGAAGCTTTATTAAAGATTGTATTGCTTTTGAAGTTCTACTTTTAGCACTAGATTCTAAAAATTTGCCAAGTAAAACAAGAGTAATTATAGTAGCTGATGCCTCAAAATATATATTTCTCATTCCAAAAGTATAGGTTGCAGTTTGAAAAATAACTATATAAACACTATACAAATAGGCTGCAGTACTACCTATAGCTACTAATAAATCCATTGTGGCACTTTTAGCTTTAAGTGCATAAAAAGAACTTTTATAAAACTTTAATCCAACAGTAAATTGTACAATCGTAGCTAGGATTAGCTGCAATCTCCAATCATGAAGTGAAGAAGCCTTATATCTTAAAAGTTGAATAAAAGATCCAATCTTAGTCGCTGTATTAGGATCAAAGTTATCATGACAAAAGCCTAATCCACCTAGTATCATTGCCATTATTAAAGGTGTACTAAATATAGCTGATACAATAAAAACATTTTTAAGTTTCCTTCTTTCAATTTCACTTCTAGTTAATCCTTTTTTATTAGGTTGCTTACCGTTATTCGCGTCTACCGAAAATCCTAATAGTTCTATTTGCTTTTTTATATCATTTAGCTTTACTTTCGTATCATCATATTCTAATCTTGCTTTTTCAGAAGCATAGCTAACATTCACTTTAGTTATGCCTTCAAGCTTTTCTAGAGTTGATTCTATAGTCATAGAACACAAGGTACATGTCATTCCATACACTTTAAGCGAAGTATTTTCAAGCATCTTATCACATCCAACTTTAAAATTTTTAATGAATCCAGTTAAAAATATTAAGGATTTTTCTTCTCTTTAAACAAAAAAGCTAAGTATACTCTAAAATTTTAGAATATACTTAGCCTCCAGTATTTCTGGTTAACTTTAAATATTTACATTTATTTTTATATTTATTTTTACATATTTTATTACTATTGAAATAATGGTGTTGATAAGTATCTCTCACCAGTATCAGGTAATAACACAACTATTTTTTTGCCTTTATTTTCTGGTCTTTTTGCAATCTGTGTTGCTGCAAAAGTTGCTGCTCCTGAGGATATCCCTACTAGTAATCCTTCATTTTTTGCTATTTCCCTTGATGTTTCAATAGCTTCTTCATTCTTGACTTGAAATATTTCATCAATAACCTCTGCATTAAATGTATCAGGAATAAATCCTGCACCAATTCCTTGAATCTTATGTGGTCCTGGCTTTCCTCCTGATAAAACAGGTGAATCAAATGGTTCTACAGCAATAATTTTTATATTAGGATTTTTACTTTTCAATCCTTCTCCCACACCGCTTACTGTTCCACCAGTACCAACTCCAGCTATAAAAATATCTACTTTCCCATCCGTATCTCTCCAGATTTCTTCGGCAGTAGTTTTCTTATGAATTTCTGGATTATTAGGATTCTTAAATTGTTGTGGTATAAAAGAATTTGGATTTTCCTTTGCTAATTCTTCTGCTTTTTTAATAGCACCTTTCATTCCCTCTGGTCCTGGTGTTAAAACCAATTCCGCTCCAAGTGCTTTAAGAAGATTTCTTCTTTCTAAAGTCATTGTTTCAGGCATAGCTAGTATAAGTTTATAGCCTTTTGAAGCTGCAACAAATGCTAATCCTATTCCTGTATTACCACTTGTTGGTTCAATTATAACTGTATCTTTATTTATTAAACCTTTTTCTTCTGCATCTTTTATCATTGCATATCCTATTCTATCTTTTACACTTCCTGCTGGATTAAAATACTCTAACTTAGCAATAACTTCAGCCTCTAATCCTTTAGAAGCATTATAATTTGAAAGCTCCAACAAAGGTGTATTTCCTATTAAATCAACTAATTTTTTTGCTATTTTTGACATGTTTATTTCCCCCTAAAATTTTATATTTCCGTTTCATTTACCTACTATTCCTATTTGTTTATTATAATACCATATTACAATAACAAATTCTATAGTTTTAAAATTATTTATTAAAATATTTTTTACTATTAGAAAATTTATGCTAAAACTGGCAATAATACAATAAATTCAGTTCCTTCATTAATCTTGCTTTCTACCATTATTTTTCCATCATGAAAATCCACAATAGCTTTAGCAATAGTAAGTCCTATTCCAGCTCCACCAGTTAATCTATTTCTTGATTTATCAGACCTATAAAATCGTTCAAAAACATAAGGTAAATCATCTGAAGATATACCTCTTCCCGTATCCTTAACTTTTATAGCTACTTGCCCATCATCAATTTTATCAATAATTACTTCTACTGATCCATTTCTAGGTGTATATTTTAAAGAATTAGATATTATATTTATTATTACTTGACTAATTTTATCTCTATCAGCAAATATCATTTCTTTTTTTCCATTAAAACTAATATTCACACCTTTATTTTTAAAATCAGCTTGAAAATTATATATTATCTTTTTCATTTGATCACCTATATCATATTTTATTTTAGATAATTTATAATTTTCACTTTCATATTTCGCTAAACTTCCCAAATCACCAACTAATCTGTTTATTCTCATAGTTTCTTCATGACAACTTAACAATCTTTCCGTATTAGGTTTCCATATTCCGTCTATCATAGCCTCTAGATGACTTTGAAGTGTTGCTAAAGGCGTTCTGAGTTCATGAGCAATATCTGCAGACATTCTCTTTCTAAGCTTCTCCTGATTTTCAAGAGTTTCTGCTAAATTATTAATTGTCGAAATCAATAAATCTATCTCTGTAGTTTGTGATTTCTCAGTAATTCTATTATTTAAGTGACCATTAGCAATATTTTGTGCTGCTTTTACAACCCTCGATATTGGAGTACTCAACCTTTTTGTCATAAAAGCACCCAATATTAAGGCAAAAATTAAAGATAATATTCCTACAGCAATAATAAGTTTATTTAATGTATTTATAAAAGCTATATCATTGTCATTATAATAAAATGGACCATAATAACCAATTTGTAGAGTCCCCACTTTTCCATTATCATTATAAATTGGATACAATTTTTCTTCATATTTACCACTATCATTACCATAATATTTACTCATATTATTTTCCATATGGTCTATCATTTGCTTACATAAACCATTATTATGATTAGATGCATCCCATACAACCTTACCAGACTTATCATTTAACTTTATAATTAATCCTTGCTCAATAGAATTCACTCCTATACTTTCAATAGTTTTATAATTCCACATATTATTATCACTATACTGTTCACCAATTAAATTGACTAATTCTTTATTTTTATGCTCTTGATTTTGAATAGTGTATACTTTGAATTGCTTTTCTAAAAATATATTTGTCATTAAACTTATCATTAATATACTTATTACAGCTACTAAAGCATAAGATAGTGATAATTTTGTCTTCAAACTATTTTTCATTTACTATTTCCTCCATAGATTAAACATTCCCAAATCTATACCCTATACCACGTATAGTATGAATATATCTAGGATTCCTAGGATCATTTTCAATTTTTTGTCTCAAGTTTTTTATATGAGAATCGATAGCTCTATCATAACCTTCAAAACTTTCTCCTAAAGCTACCGAAATCAGTTCTTCCCTTGTAAATACCTTCGAAGGATATTTAGCCATTGTAATAAGGATATTGTATTCGTTGCGGGTAAGATTGACCAAAGCACCAGATTTTTTAACTTCATAAGCCACATTATCAATAACAAGATCATTCTGATTAAAACAATATATCTCAGATAACTGAATCTCATCCACTTCAACCCTTCGTAGTAATGCCTTTACTCTTGCAACAAGTTGTCTTGGACTAAATGGTTTAGTAATATAATCGTCTGCACCTATATCAAGCCCCTTAAGTATATCTTCCTCACCAATTTTTGCTGTAAGCATAATTATGGGAATCTTTGATTTTTTAATTCTTAAAAACTTACATATTTCCTCACCAGCTATATCTGGAAGCATTAAATCTAAAATAATAAGATCCGGATCTTCATTATAAAATAAACTTATAGCTTCGTTTCCATTAGTAGCTGAAAAAGCAGAAAAATTATTACTTTCAAGATATGACTTTACAACTTCTATAATTTTTATTTCATCGTCTACAACCAGTATCTTTTTTTTATCCTTAATCATATTAAAGCTCCATTCATGAACTGTACTTTTTTTAAGTTTCTATTTCTTGTTACTAGTTACTCTTAATTTCATTAACTACAAATCTATTTTGAATAAACTTTATTAGAATGTCCATAAGCAATCCCAAGAAAGCTATGACAATAGCTGTAGCAAATATTTTCCTTATATCATAGATCTGCTGGTAACTTAATAATAACCAACCTAACCCTGAACTTGCACCCATCATTTCTGCCGCAATAAGCATAAAGAATGAATACCCTGCACTAATTCTTAGTCCTACAAAAAGTGATGGTAAAACCGACGGTATAACTACTTTATGAAATAGTTTCCATCTTCCAAGACCAAAGCCTCTACCCGCTTTCAGTATTAAAGAATCCATATTTCTAATGCCATGAATTGTATTAAACATTATAGGCCATATACAGGTCCATGCAATTACTGCTATTTTAGTACTTTCTCCAATACCTAAAATTAAAATAAAAACATGAAATAATAAAAAAGGATTAATTTGAGAAAAAATTTCTATAACAGGTTCTGCTACTAAATCTAATTTAGAAAACCATCCTCCAAGTAAAAATCCCAGTGGTATACCAATTAAAATTGAAATGAAGAATCCTCCTAACGCTCTTTCTACACTTATAGCAATACTTAACATCAGATTTTGTGTAATAAGCATATCCCACAAGGATGCTATAACACTAGAAAAAGATGGAATAAATTGAGTATCTACTATTTGTAATCTACTAGAAATTTCCCATATTGCAAGAAATATAGCTATAACTAAAAATTTATAAAAAGTATTTTTTCTAGATTTCATAAATCTATCTCCCCTAAATAGTCTTATTTTTTCATATTCATATGATCGGATCCCATGTCCATATGATCAGTATCCGTGCTATTCTTATTTTGATTTTTATTGTCCGTATGACTAGAGTTATTTTTATTGTCATTTTCCATATCCATATTCATATCTTTCATATTCATATGGTCAGTGATAGTATTATATCGTCCAGTAAAATCTGAACTATTAGAAAAATGTACTTCATAGCTTCCAATTCCTATAATTATGACTACAATTATAGTTAATATTTTAATTTGAACTCTTCCAAATTTAGTACTTTCTTTTTTCCACTTAGCAAAACTAAAAATACGATCTGGTTCCTTCCAAAAGAAAAGTTTATTTTGAATGTATATTAAACTTCTATTTAAAGCAACTCCAAGAACTACAACAAATATTCCAGCAGCGTACATTCTAGGAATTTGATTATTCATGGCAGAAGTATGATAAATTACTCCAAGCCCTGCACTAGCACCTAACATCTCCACAGCAATAAGCATAAAAAATGCCATTTCTACTCCTACTCTAAGCCCTGCAAAAATAAAAGGTTCTGATGCTGGTAATAAAACTTTCTTGAACATTTGCCAGTTAGATACTTTCATAGAAAAAGCAGTTTTTATCAAAAGCTTGTCAACACTTTTAGCACCTAATATGGTATTATACAAAACCGGCCATAAACATACCCAGGCAACTACTGCTAATTTGGCAATCTCACCCATTCCAAAGAATAATATGAATATTGGCATTAATGAAACAGGATTTACCTGACCAAATATTCTAAAGAGCGGATCCAGAACATCTGCAAAATTATTAAACCATCCTCCCAGTATAAATCCAACAGGTATTGCAATTATAGAAGCAATAATAAGACCTATTACAACCCTCCATAAACTTACCATAATACTAGTAAACAAAGCATTATAAACCCATAAACTATATACCTGTACTAAAACCTCTGAAAGAGGTGGAATAAACTGTGAATTAACAATTCCAATCATAGGCAAAATCTGCCATAGAGCTAGAAATAATATCACTCCACTGTATCTTAAAATATAATAACTGTAATTTCTCTCTGTTTTACTCATAGTTATCTCCCTTATTATCTGTTAAATTTTACAAAGAGGCTTCTAAAGATACTTTATCAGCTGATTCTTTTTTCTTTTCGCTAACATGAAGCAGCTGCCATATTCTATTTCTATTCTCATTAAATGCCTTAGAATCTCTTATATCAACAATACTTCTAGGTCTCTGTAAATTTATTTTAATAATTTCTTTAATTTTTCCTGGATTAGCAGACATTACTACTACCCTGTCTCCCAAAAATATTGCTTCTTCAATGCTGTGAGTTATAAATACAATAGTTTTGTTTGTCTTCTCCCAAATGGTTAATAACTCTTCTTGAAGCAATTCTCTAGTTTGAGCATCCACAGCCGCAAATGGCTCATCCATAAGTAAAACTTCTGGATTGTAGGCAAGTGCCCTTGCAATTGCTACCCTCTGTTTCATACCTCCTGACAATTCATGTGGATATCGCTTTTCAAATTTATTTAATCCCACAAGATTAATAAACTTACTGCTTATTTCTCTTCTCTTATCTTTAGACATACCTTTTATCTCAAGACCAAATTCAATATTTTCTTGTGCTGTCAACCAAGGAAATAATGCATAGCCTTGCAAGATAATTCCCCTATCAAGATCCGGTCCAGTAATCAATTTTCCATCAATATATATTTCACCAGATGTAGGCTTAGAAAGACCAGCTAGCATATCCAAAAAGGTTGACTTGCCACAGCCACTAGGACCTACTATTGTTACAAACTCTCCTTTTTTTATACCTAACGTAAAATTTTCTATAGCTAAAAATTCTTTATCGTTTTTTCCATCTTTATCTCTTGTATTGTAGCTTTTTTTTAAGTTCTTAATTGTTACCTTATATTCTTTAGTATCTTCCCTACTCAACTTTTCAATTTTTTCATTCATTTAATTCTCCTCCTATTATTTTTATTCATGAAATTTTTTACGTTCTTTATTAGCTATTAATAACTAACCTTTTAGTGTTAAATATAATAAAAAAGACAACATATCCATTAATTTTTTAGTATTATCTTTCATAACTTTTATAGATCATTTCTTCATATTTTTCATTTCTGAATTCGTCATATTCATGGTTGAATTATTATTATTATTATTAGCTTGCTTTGAACCACAACCATAAAGCACCAATGTTACTACTAAAATAATTAAAATCATAATTATACTTCTTTTTTTAATCATAAAAATACCGCCCCCTTAAATTTAAATAAAGCATATGAAAATAAATAATAAGTCAAAGATGCTAGTGTACTGACTAGTCATTTCTTTGAAAATGCTTAAAATAAAAAAGGCTAAATACCTATTAATAATAAATAGATATTTAGCCTCCAGTTTTCTGGTCAACTATTAAATGATTTACATTAGTTGATTATTATATACAATTCCAATATTTTTACTATGTAAACATATTATTATATTTTATTGCTATTGTCAATATA
>NZ_BAEV01000098.1 GCF_000246895.1 Clostridium arbusti SL206
CATAATGATCCGCGATAGCTCAACGGTGGAGCACTCGGCTGTTAACCGATAGGTTGAAGGTTCGAATCCTTTTCGCGGAGCCATTTTTATTTTTTGAATATAATTATAAAACTAATTACTTATGTGATTAGTTTTTTTAAGTTATAGAAAAGTATATTCTCCATCTGATGACAAGAACTTTGTTTATCATAGAAGAGAACTAAACATAACCTATATAAAGTTATAAGAATATTTAAATAAAAGTTTTTATAAAAATTTTGTGGGATTTTCATTATATATATCGTCAATATATATATAAATAATAAAAATAAACTTTATGGAGGGGAAAATTCTATATGAGAAAGATAGGAACTATAACTTTAGCAGTTAGTCTAATATACTATGGAATTTGGATGGCACTTAGAAATATAAACATTTCTATAGCAAATGTTTTACTTAGATGGTGGCCAGCTATATTCATATTATTAGGTATAGAGATATTATTGCGGTCAGGAAAAGCATCTAATATAAGAAAAGCAGGTTTCAATGTAGGTATATTATTTATGATACTGTTATTCTTTTTAACTAATTTATTTTATGAAAGATATGATAATTCATCTAATTTAATTAATAACGTTGGAAATAATTTAATTAATTTTAATTTAGGAGAAAATACTAAGAGTATAGGTATTACTAAAAGTATAGTAATAAAAGATAAAAAATTTCAGCTACAAACTAGAAATGCGGGTTTAACTATAAAGAGATCAAATGATAATAATGTAAAACTTGATTTAAAAGTTAAAGTACAAGAAAAAAGTAACATAAACAAGTATGACATCAATGAAGTTAATGAAGATAACTTAACTAAAGTAAATATAGACGAAAATTATGTAAAGAGCATTGAAGGAACATTATTTATTCCAGATGGAATTGATGTGAATCTTGTGATAAATAATTTAAAGATAAGTTCTCAAGATGATCTCAAAAATACAAATTTTGATATACATTCTAATAATGGAAACTTTGACTTATCAAGTGTAGCTAAATTAGGACTTGAAGCTGATAATGGTGATGTAAATATAAAGGATATTAAAAAAGTAAATTTAAAAGTTAATAATGGAAAGTTTAATATGATTGGTGGAATAGAGAACATAGATGTAGATATGAAAAATGGTGCTGTAGACATTAATAATACTGTATTTAATAGTATTAATATTAAAGCTAATAATGGTTCTATAAAATTGAATACTCAAGATAAAAATATTGATGCTAATTTAAGTTCTAATCTTGGTGAGTGTATTCTAAATGGAGAAAAAATAAACAGGGGAACATTAAGAAAAACTATAGGAGATGGAAGTCATAAGCTTAATATTAGTTTAGATATAGGCTCTGTAAGGGTTAACAGTGGTCAGGAGTGATAAAATTTGAGTGAGAATGATGAACATATACTTATAAGGATAAGAGCAGGAGATGAAGAATGCTTTATTCAATTAGTTGACACATATAAGAAAAAAATTATAGCTCTCTGTTATTCTTACACTAAGGACAGTCATGAAGCAGAGGATCTATCTCAAGAGGTATTTATTAGTTTCTACAAAAACATAGATAATTTTAGAGGAGATTGTTCAATTTCTACCTATATATATAAGATAGCTGTAAGAAAATGTTTGGATTTTAAAAAGAAAAGAAGTATGAAGTCAATGTTAATAGAAGTATTTAAAGATAAAGGTAAAAGTGAAGAATTAGATGATAAAATTTTTATTAGGCAATGTATAGATGAATTGCCTAAGGATATAAAAGTACCTGTAATTTTATTCTACTACGTGGGCCTTAACCAAAAGGAAATAGGGAAAGTATTAAACATAACACAAAAAGCTGTAGAAGGAAGGATATACAGAGGAAAACAAAAACTTAAGGATAAGCTTTTAAAAGGAGGAAATATAGTATGCAGCAAAAGCCAGATTATTTAGATAATATTATAAGAGAATCCTCAAAAGATGTTAGTATATCACAGAATTATAATAATAATTTACTTAATAAGTTAAAACAAAGTGGGAGTAAGGAGCATAAAAAATATAATTTTTTATATAGAAATAGAGCGGCTGCATTAAGTTTTATTTTTAGCGGCATAATTATGGCACTAGTAGCTACAACAAATATGGAATCTAAAATTATAAATTTAGAGGGCAAATTTAGATCTGAAGCTTTAATTTTTCAGTATCAATACAATTATAAATTTGATTCAGTAAAAAGTTTATTAGGAGAGTGGTTTTAATGGAGAGAAGAAGTAGATTTATAACATTTTTAGTATCCCTTGTTCCAGGTGCTGGCTATATGTATCTTGGAATGCTAAAAAAAGGATTTGAAACATTATTATTATTTATATTAGTGCCAATGATATTAAGTTATGTAAATATGGGTGATATTGCTGCCGCATTTTGCATACCATTTTGGCTATATACATTTTTTAATACCTATCATATAGCTCGTAAAGTGGATAGTGGAGAAATTTTACAAGATGAAAGCTGGTTTACAAAAGGTGGATTTGGACTTGGAGCAAATAATATTATGAATAATAATTCATTTAAAATTATAGCATGGTTTCTAATAATAGTGGGTGTTTTAGCCATAGCTAATAAAATATTTAGGGAGTTTCCTATTTTCGATGTAGTAAGATCTTATTTTGTACCTGTTATATTTATAATTATAGGATTATATCTCCTATTAAGAGATAAGAAAAAGCTTAATTAATATATTGTTAAATGGGTTGTCTCTAATTTCTTGAGACAACCCATTAATTTATACTCATGAATATAAGAAATCTGTTTATTTTAAAACTTTGATTTGATTACCGTCACTTGATAATACAATATTTCCATGTAAATCGGTTCTGTATATTTTACTATTAATGCTGGCAAGTTTATCTAGGGTGATTTTATGTGGATGACCATAATCATTATTTTTGCCACAGCTGATAATAGCTATTTTGGGAGAAGCTTCTTTTAAAAAATCTTCACTAGTGGAAGTTTTACTTCCATGATGTCCAAGCTTTAGTATGTCACAGGATACATCAAATCCATTGCTAAGTATTTCATTTTCACTTTCCTCCTCTGCATCTCCATTAAAAAGAAATTTAGAATTTTTATAGGTTATTTTTAACACAATAGAATAATTGTTTAAGTTATCATAAGAACTATGGTTAGGAGCCAATACTTGGCACTGTATGTTTTCTCCTAAATTTATATTATCGCCAGGAGTTAATACATTTATTTTCATGTTTTTAGCTTTTAATCCTTGTATAAGGTCTTTAAAGTCAGAGGTATTTGGAGGATTATATATTTTAGGAGCTATAAATTCTCCAACCTTAAAGTTTTTAAGAACTAAGGACATTCCACCAATATGATCCTCATGGGGATGTGTTGCTATTATGTAATCTAGTTTAGTAATACCTTGAGTTTTTATGTAGGATAAAACTTTATCTTCAGCATCTTTGGGCCCAGCATCTATAAGTAGGTTCTTTTTATTGATTTGAACTAATGTGCAGTCTCCTTGTCCAACATCTATGTAGTGAACTGTTAATTCACGTGGATCTGAATTGATTCTAACTATTGATGAATTAGTAGTTAGTTTGCTGATTACATCATTTAAAGAAGAATTGCAGCCACTGAGTAAAAAAATAAATGTAGAAAAAATAAATAGAAATACACCAATTTTCTTTAAGGTAGAATTCATTGTTGCTTCCTCCTAAATTGTTTTGAGTATAGTTTACCATAATTGAATAATTTAGGAAATAACAATATTAAGATTAGAAAGTATTATCAAAGATAAATTAAGTTAAGGCATATGAAAATAAATAACAAGTCAAAGATACGACGTATATTATGAATCTTACAAGGAAACAGGTTCTGATGATAGTGGTGCTATCAAAGGGTTCTGTTAACGTAGTATGATTCATAATAGACTAGTATACTGACTAGTTATTTATTTGAACATGCCTAATATCTATGTTAAAAGTATATTAAGTGATACTTTACTTGAAAAATATACATTAAATTAGTATAATTAAACTGCATAGTACAATTATATACAATAAGAGAAGAGGTACAGTTTATGTTTTTTTTCAAATATATTTACTTTGGTGTATTAATGTGTTTAACCATGTTTTTGAGGTTATATTTTTTTGTCTTGAAAAGGATAAAATCTTCTGAAGAATACGACAATACGCTATATAGAGTTGTAAATCGATGGGCTAATCATATATTAAAAGTTATCGGTGTAAATGTAAGGATAAAAGGTATTGAAAATTTACCTAAAGGAAATTGCTTAATAGTATCTAATCATCAAAGTGATGTAGATCCTTTAATATTAATTGCCAAATTAAATAAACAAATGGGATTTATAGCAAAAAAAGAAATGCTTAAGCTTTATGTAGTTGGTACATGGATGAAGGCTATAAATTGTGTGTTTATAGATAGAGAGGATATTAGGGAATCTCTAAAAGCAATTAATAAGGGAATTGATAATTTAGAAAAAGGATACAGTATGGTTATTTTTCCAGAAGGAACTAGAAGCAGAAGTAATAAACTAGGAGAGTTTAAAAAAGGTAGTATGAAGATGGCTACTAAAGCAAGTGTACCTTTAGTACCAATCGTTTTAGATAATGTTTTTAAAGCTTTTGAAGAAGGCAATGGAAAATTTAGAGCAACAGATGTGAACATGTCTATATTAGAACCTATAAATGTAAGTGAATTAAGTAAAGAAGAAAAAGCGAATTTGGCAGAAATGGTTAGAGAAAGAATTCAAAAAGAATTAAATACTTTAAATAATAATAATAATTGATTTGAAATATTGCAGAAAATATTTCACTGAAATTATTAATTATAGAAAACATCATGAAATTTATTGATAAAGATAAGTTTTATGGTGCTTTTTTTATGAATCCAAAATTTATATAGTCAACAAATGAATTGTTTATTGCAATGAATGAAATTTTTGTTGCAATAAACAATTTGTAATAAATAAATTTTATTATGAACAATATTGTATATTATCAATATAATATATGTAATATATGAAATATCAACTAAGCATTTATGCAAATGATGAAATATTTAGGTTTACAATTATGAAAAAAATGTGATAATATATGAATATGAACGTGAATAAATATTATGTTTTTATAATATTTATTCATAAAGCTTCACAAATTAGGATTAAAGTAGTAAAATAATTAATAAATTATATTTTGTGTAGAGTTGAGTACTACTACATAATAAGTGAATTAAGTGATGGCCTTACTTGCAATTTTACAATGAATAAGGAGTGTTAGTATGAAAAGTTTTGAATCTAGTTTTGATAAAAATGAACACAGTATTGGTTCTCATATAAGTGATGTTAAAGAACCAAATCTATATAGAGATTTGTTCCCTTACTCAGAAATACCAAAGGTGAAATTTGATGGAGAGTTAGTACCTATGGATTTACCAGAGGACATTTGGATTACAGATACTACATTTAGAGATGGTCAACAATCTATGACTCCATTTAAAGTAGAACAAATAGTAAGGATTTTTAATTATTTGCATGAGCTTGATAATAACTCTGGTATTATTAGACAAACAGAATTTTTTACGTACACTAATAGAGATATTAAAGCTTTAGAAGAGTGTATGTCCTTAGGATATAAATTTCCTGAAATTACAACTTGGATAAGAGCCAATAAAGATGAACTTCGTAAAGTAAAAGAATTGGGAGTAAAGGAAACAGGAATGCTCATGTCTTGTTCTGACTACCATATTTTTAAAAAATTAAAATTGAATAGGAATGAAGCTTTCAATAAATATATTGATGTAGTAGAAACAGCCTTGGAGTACGGAATAGTTCCAAGAATACATTTAGAAGATATAACAAGAGCTGACTTTTTTGGTTTCGTAGTTCCTTTTGTAAATAAACTAATGGAATTATCCAAAGAATCAAAAATACAAATTAAGATAAGAGCTTGTGATACCTTGGGTATGGGAGTTTCCTATGCAAGTACTGCCTTACCAAGAAGTATTCAAAAGATAATTAATGGTCTTAGAGTTTATTGTAATGTTCCACAATCAGCATTGGAATGGCATGGACATAATGATTTTTATAATGTAGTATCAGGGTCATCTACTGCGTGGCTTTATGGATGTTCTAGTGTAAATACAACACTTCTAGGCATTGGTGAAAGAACGGGAAATTGTCCTTTAGAAGCTATGGTTATGGAATATGGTCAAATTAAAGGAAATACTAAAAAAATGAATTTGCATAAGATTACTGAAATAGCTGACTATTTCTCTAAGAATATGGGATATAAAATTCCTATAAGAACACCTTTTGTCGGAAGTGACTTTAATGTTACAAGAGCAGGTATCCATGCCGATGGAATGTTAAAAGATGAAGAAATATATAATATTTTTGATACAGATAAAATATTAGATAGACCTATAGTAGTAGCTGTTAATGAGTATTCAGGCCTTGCAGGAATTACAGCTTGGATAAATACCTATTTTAAGCTGAGTAATGAAGATAAGATTAGTAAAAGAGATGAAAGAGTAGCTAAACTTAGAGACTGGGTTGATTCTCAGTATGAAAATGGAAGAACTTCTGCTATAAGTAATAAAGAATTAGAATTAGTAGTAAAAAGATCTTTTTCAGAACTTATGTATGTAGAAGGAAGTTGTGTAGGTTATAATAAATAGAGTTATAATTAAGCTTGCTGAACTGGAGTATTATGACAAAATAAATTTGGAGGTAAGAAAATGGGTTTAACAATTACAGAAAAAATTATAAAAAACCATTTGGTTTCTGGTGAAATGGTAAAGGGATCAGAGATAGCAATAAAGATAGATAGGACATTAACACAGGATTCTACAGGAACCATGGCATATTTACAATTTGAAGCACTAGGTATAGATAAAGTAAAGACAAAACAATCTGTAGCATATATTGATCATAATATACTTCAGACTGGACCAGAAAATGCAGATGATCATCTATATATACAAACTGTTGCGAAAAAACATGGAATTTACTTTTCAAGACCAGGAAATGGTATTTGTCATCAAGTAAATTTAGAGAGATTTGATGTTCCTGGTGATACACTTATTGGTTCAGACAGCCACACGCCAACTGCAGGAGCTATGGGAATGCTTGCTTTTGGTGCAGGTGGACTTGACGTTGCTGTTGCTATGGGCGGCGGTGAATATTATATTGTAATGCCTAAGGTTGTAAAAATAAATTTAACAGGTAAATTTAATCCTATGGTATCTGGAAAGGATATTATTTTAGCAGTACTTAGAAAGTTTACTGTTAAAGGTGGTGTAGGTAAGGTATTTGAATACGTTGGAGAAGGACTTAAGGGGATATCTGTTCCTGAAAGAGCAACTATAGCGAACATGGGAGCAGAACTTGGTGCAACTACTTCAATTTTCCCAAGTGATGAAAGAACTCTTGAATATCTAAAGGCTCAAGGAAGAGAAAAAGACTTTATAGAATTAAAAGCTGATGCGGATGCAGTTTATGATGAGGAAATGGATATAAACCTAGATGAATTAGAGCCATTAGCTGCCTGTCCACATAGTCCTGATAACGTAAAAGAAATCAAAGAATTAAAGGGAACAAAGGTAAATCAGGTTGCTATAGGTAGTTGTACAAATTCTTCTTATTTAGATATGATGAGAGTAGCAAGCATTTTAGAGGGAAATACAGTAGCAGAAAATGTATCTCTTGTAATTTCACCAGGATCAAAGCAGGTTTTAAACATGCTTGCAGAAAATGGAGCACTTGCAAAGATGATAGCAGCTGGTGCTAGAATTCTTGAATCTGCCTGTGGACCTTGTATAGGAATGGGTCAGTCACCTGCCACTAATGCAATTTCACTTAGAACTTTCAATAGAAATTTTGAAGGAAGATCTGGAACGAAATCAGCACAGATTTATATTGTAAGTCCAGAAACAGCAGCAGTGTCTGCTATAAAAGGATACATAGAAGATCCAAGAGTTTATGATGTGAATTTGGATATAGAGATGCCTAAGACATTTTCAATAAATGATAATTTAATTGTTGCGCCAGCAGAAAATGGTGCAGAGGTAGAAATAGTAAGAGGACCAAACATAAAGCCTTTCCCAAAAGCAAAACCATTAGGAGAAAGTGTAGATGGTAAAGTGCTTATTAAAGTAGTAGATAACATAACTACAGATCATATTATGCCTTCTAATGCGAAACTTTTACCTTATAGATCAAATATACCTCATTTGGCAGATTACTGCTTAACACCTTGTGATCCAGATTTTCCAAAGAAAGCTAAGGAGAACAATGGTGGTATAATAGTTGCAGGAAGCAACTATGGACAGGGATCTAGTAGAGAACATGCTGCACTTGCACCACTATATTTAGGAGTAAAGGCAGTACTTGCCAAGTCCTTTGCTAGAATTCATATGGCTAATTTAATTAATAATGGAATATTACCACTTACTTTTGAAAATGAAGCTGATTATGATAGTATAGCTGAAAATGATGAAATTCTAATAGAAAATGCAATTGATCAAGTTAAGACTGGAACAATAACCGTAAAAAATGTAACTAAAAATGAAGAATACAAAATGTTACTTAATATTTCTGACCTTCAGAAAGAAATACTTATTAGTGGTGGAAGACTTAATAACATAATAAAAAATAGATTATAGAGATGAGGCTTTAAAGATGAGTAAAGAATATAAAATAACTCTTATACCAGGGGATGGAATAGGACCAGAGGTTACTGAGGCAGCGAGACTTGTTATAGAAGCTTCAGGAGTAAAAGTAAATTGGGAAGTAGTTGAAGCTGGAGAAAAGGTAATGGAAGAATATAAAACACCTCTTCCAGATTATGTTTTAGACAGTATAAGCAAAAATAAAATTGCTCTTAAGGGACCAATAACAACTCCAGTAGGTAAGGGATTTAGAAGTGTTAATGTAGCATTAAGACAAAAATTTAATTTATATGCAAATGTAAGACCAGTTAAGACTTATCCAGGTATAAAATCAAGATACACGGATGTGAATTTTGTAATTGTTCGTGAAAATACTGAGGATTTATATGCAGGAATTGAACATAAAATAGGTGATTATGCAGCAGAAAGTATAAAAATAATTACAAGACCAGCTAGTGAAAGAATAGCTAAATTTGCTTTCGAATTAGCTAAAAGTGAAGGTAGAAAAAAGGTTACTGCAGTACATAAGGCAAATATAATGAAATTTTCAGATGGTTTGTTCTTAGAATGTGCAAGAAAAATAGCTGAAGAATACAAAGATAAAGATATAGAATTTGAAGATGTAATTGTAGATGCTATGAGTATGAAATTAGTGCAAAATCCTGAAAGATATGATGTATTAGTTTTACCTAATCTTTATGGAGATATACTTTCAGATATGGGAGCAGGACTTGTTGGAGGCCTTGGAGTAGTACCAGGAGCAAACATAGGTGAAGATATAGCTGTATTTGAATCAGTACATGGTTCAGCACCAGATATAGCAGGAAAAGGTCTAGCTAATCCATTAGCTACTATATTATCTGGAGTTATGATGCTAAGATACCTAGGGGAATTAGAAGCAGCTGATAGAATAGATGCTGCAGTTACTAAGGTACTTAAGGAAGGCACTAAATTAACACAGGATTTAGGTGGAACTTCAAGTACTAAGGAATTTGCAGGAGAAATAATAAAGAATTTATAATAAAAGATAAAAGAGTAGTTTAAAGCTGCTCTTTTATTTTTTACTGTTTCAATTTCATATGCCTAACAGAAAGTATAATATTTAGTATATTTATAAAAAAACATGTATATTTATAAAACAATATTGCATATTTATAAAAAAAGATATATAATAATATATAAATTAAGTAAGTAATAACTAAACAATTATATTGATTAATCTTACTTGTAGATACCTTGTTTGCCTAAACATGAATAGAAAATGAAATATTGGGCAAGAAAATATTGTTATCTATATTTAATCCATATTAATTAATATATTGTATTAGTAATTTAATTCGAAAATTGTATATTTATAACATGAAAGGATGATTTCATTATGAAAGATAAAGTTGTTTTAGCTTATTCAGGAGGATTAGATACTTCTATAATAATTCCATGGCTTAAGGAAAATTATGATTTAGATGTAATTGCAGTATGTGTAAATGTAGGTCAAGATGACGATATGAAGGCTGTTAAAGAAAAAGCAGTACATTCTGGTGCCTTTAAAATATATGTAGAAGATGTAAAAGAAGAATTTGTAAAAGATTATTTGTTTAAAGCAATAAAATCTGGTGCAGTATACGAAGGAAAATACCTTTTAGGAACATCTTTTGCAAGACCATTAATAGCAAAAAAACTTGTTGAAATAGCACATGAAGAAGGCGCTAAATACATATGTCATGGTTGTACCGGAAAGGGAAACGACCAAGTAAGATTCGAAACAAGTATTGCAGCCTTAGATCCTTCAATTAAGATTATAGCTCCTTGGAGAATATGGGATATAGCTTCTAGAGAAGATGCTATAGATTATGCAGCAAAAATGGGAGTAGAAGTACCAGTTACAAAGGAAAAAATCTACTCAATGGATAGAAATATTTGGCATGCAAGCCATGAAGGTGGAGACCTTGAAGATCCAAGAAATGAGCATAAGAGAGATATGTACGTAATGACAACACCACCTGAAAAGGCTAAGGATGAGTCAACTTATGTAAGCATATATTTTGAAAGCGGAGTTCCTAAAAAAGTTGATGGAAAAGAATTACCACCTGTTGAAATGTTAGAACTTTTAAATAAACTAGGTGGAGAAAATGGAATAGGTGTTGTTGACTTAATAGAAAACAGACTTGTTGGAATGAAATCAAGAGGAGTATATGAAACTCCAGGTGGAACAATATTATATGCTGCTCATAATGAATTAGAATATTTAACAATACAAAAGAATACCTATCACTATAAACAATTAATAGCTCAAAAGTATGCAGAACTTGTTTATGATGGACTATGGTTTACAGATTTAAAGGATGCACTAGATGCATTTATAGATAAAACTCAAGAACATGTAACAGGTACAGTAAAACTTAAACTTTACAAGGGAAATATCATGGTTGCAGGAACTGATACACCTTATGCACTTTATGATGAAGGTATATCTTCATTTGGTGCTAGTGAATTATATGATCATAAAGATGCAGAAGGATTCATAAAATTATTCAGTCTACCTTGCAAGATAAAGGCTATGAAAGCTTCAAAGGAAGGTAAATAACCATGAAGCTTTGGGGTGGAAGATTCAAAAATGCTGAAAGTAAGCTAATGGAGGACTTTAATAGTTCTCTTAGCTTTGATAAAACTCTTTTTTACGAAGATATAACTGGAAGCATTGCACATGTAAAAATGTTAGTTAAATGTGACATTATTTCTAAAGAAGATGGAGATAAAATCATTGAAGGATTGCAGTCTATTCTTCAGGATATTGAAAAGGGTGTTCTTAAGATTGAAGGAGATTATGAAGATATACATAGCTTCATAGAAGTAAATTTAATTGAGAGAATAGGTGATGCAGGTAAAAAAATGCACACTGCTAGAAGTAGAAATGATCAGGTTGCTCTAGATATGAGATTGTATTCAAAGAAAAAGGCTCATGAAGTTGTAGAAAACTTAAAGGAGCTTTTAAGTACAATAAAATCAGTAGCTGATGAAAATGATTGTATTATGCCAGGATATACGCATATGCAAAGAGCACAGGTGGTTACTTTTAAACATCATATGATGGCTTATTTTAGCATGTTTAAAAGGGATAAAAAGAGAATTGAAAATGCCATAGAAGTAATGGATGAAAGTCCACTTGGATGCTGTGCACTAGCTGGAACTACCTATAATACAGATAGAGCATTTACAGCTAAAGAGCTTGGATTTAGAGGTGTAGCAGATAATTTTTTAGACGGAGTTAGTGATAGAGATTATATTATAGAACTTACCGCTGCCTTTTCTCTTGCTATGATGCATTTAAGTAGACTCAGTGAAGAGATAATAATTTGGAGTACTAAAGAATTTGATTTTATTCAATTGAGCGATGAATTCTCTACAGGTAGCAGTATTATGCCTCAAAAGAAGAATCCAGATGCAGCTGAACTCATAAGAGGTAAATCAGGAAGAGTCTATGGGGATTTGGTTTCCATATTAACTACTATGAAGGGTTTACCCCTTGCATATAATAAAGATATGCAGGAAGATAAGGAAGGCTTCTTTGATGCATTAAACACTGTATTAAGTTGTATTAAGGTTATGAATGGAATGCTAGCTAGTCTTAAGGTTAAAGAAGAATCAATGCTTAAGGCAGTAAAGAAGGGCTTCTTAAATGCAACTGAAGCAGCAGACTATTTAGTTAATAAGGGTATGGCTTTTAGAGATGCACATAGAGTAATAGGAGAAATTGTATTGTTCTGTGAAGAAAAGGATCTACCTATAGAAGATTTAAATATTGGCCAATTGAAAGAATTTAGTGAACTATTTGATAAAGATATATACGATTTTATAGATTATAAAAATACTCTTGATAAGGGTATAAAAAAACATATGAAATAAAAATAAATATGGCTGGAAATTATTTTGTGAAATGATTTCTCAGTTGATGACAAAATAAAAAGGGTTAATACTGAAATGAATTTTGATTTTAGTATTAACCCTTTTATTTTTATATTAATTTATGCAAGTTTTAATATAAATACATTCATAGATAGAAATAGAATTGTTTAGTAATTGCAATAGAAAAAGAAGTTTATTACTTTATTTTAAGTGTTATTCTATTAATAGCCTCTGCTATATATAAATTTAGTGAAAGTATAAATTTATCATTAAGTAAGATTTTATTGATAATTATTATTTATTATATAAATTTCCTAATACAATAGATAAAAATAATAGATATTAAATGTGAATATATATCATATAGTAAATAATGGCTATATAAAATTATTATATATGAAATTAATAAGACAAATAAATGAGAAAATGGAAAAATGCAATTTTGTTAGTGAAAAAGATTCATTTATATGCTATAATTTCAATTATAGATTATAAAAATGAAAGAAATGTATATATAGTCTTGCATATAATTTTAATAAGGGGGTTATTTCATGCGTAAAGACTTTTCACTAAGTAATGGTAAAGCAATGGTAAATTTTACTTCAAAATACTGTGCTACACACGAGCAATTATTAACAAGTAACGGATTTAGAAGGGTTCTGGAGGCATATCTAAAAACTCTTGAAAAAAGAGGCTCAAATGTGTATAAATACATAAAGAAGAGTATAGAGGAGATTGACGAAAACAAGTTAACAGATGAAATAGTGAACATATTTAAGCTATTAATCGTTCTTGATAGAGAATCAATTTTAAAATTAAATGCTGGATATGAAGTGTTTTTAAAAGATAAAGATATACTTATAAATTTCATAGAGGGTTTATATGGTTTTTGGAGAAGACTAGAAAGATACACTATTGTTCAAAATACTAAAGTAAATTATGGATTTGAAAGTGTAAATTTTATTGATGCCAATACTCAGTTTTCAAAGCTTATATTAGTAACCTATAGAAAGATTGAAGAAAATGTAATAGGATCTAAACCAAAGGTTTACAGACAGTTACCTGCAGGGGGTAATGTGGGTCTAATAACTAATTATATAAAATGGGGAATTCCAGAAGAATATGCCTGTTTAAAAAATGTACCTTTTATAGATTCAGTTTTAGTAGATCCTCCATTTATAATTTATCCTAAAAAGAATACCAGATCAGGCATCTTCAATGAGTGTTTTGAAAATCCTATTGAAGATTGTAAAATTGATTCAGACCATTGGTTCTGTTATCCAGCTAAAGTAGGTGAACTTTTAGCATATGTATATTTCCACAGAGACTTTATGAGTCATGGTATTTCCATGTGTAATCTGTTTGAAATGGCTACACGTGAAGAATATGAAAATACTAAACCAGATATGATTTATGTATTTGGTGGAAAAGATGATTATGAAGAGATTAGAACAGTATTCTATGAAGATAAGAAAAATAATATTATGGTAGGCTATGTAAGTTATGGAGATGCTATAGATTACTTTGGATACATGAAAAAGATGACATTAACTCTTCATAATTTAATAATGATTAAAAGAGGATATTTACCAATACACGGAGCTATGGTAAACATTGTTACTAAAGATGATAAAGTTGCTAATGTTATTATTATGGGAGATAGTGGTGCAGGTAAATCAGAGAGCTTAGAGGCCTTTAGAGAGCTAAGTGAAGACTATATAAGTGATATGACCATAATATTCGACGATATGGGTGTAGTGAAGCTAGATAAGGATAATAAGCCTAAGGGATATGGTACTGAAATAGGTGCCTTTGTAAGACTGGATGATCTTGATCCTGGTTATGCCTTTAGAGAAATAGATAGAAGTATATTTATGAATCCTGATAAGATAAATGCAAGACTAGTTATGCCAGTAGCAACTTATAATGATATAACTAAGGGATATCCAATAGATTTATTCCTATATGCTAATAATTATGAGGGTGATGGAGATAAACTAGAATTCTTTAAGAATGCAGAAGAGGCATTGCCTGTATTTAGAAATGGAGCAAGAATGGCAAAGGGAACAACTTCAGAAAAAGGACTTGTTAAAACTTATTTTGCAAATCCATTTGGACCTGTACAAAAACAAGAACAAACAGAAAAACTTTTATTAAGCTATTTTGACCAGTTCTTTAAATCTGGTGTAAAAGTTGGTCAGATAAAGACCTGCCTTGGAATCAAGGGTAAAGAAAAAGATGGTCCTAAAAATGCAGCAAAGAAACTTCTTGAAACAATAAAAGCAATACTATAATAAAAA
>NZ_BAEV01000097.1 GCF_000246895.1 Clostridium arbusti SL206
ACACGTAGTATATAAAAAAAGAATTAAACTTAAATGACTATTTAAATTATAATATACGAAGAATAGCTGTATTATTAAACTGTGATATTATTGGAATAGTATTGTTTGATGATGATAATAATTTTGCTATATTAAAAAATGCTGTAATTAAAAAAAGTGATGAATATGTATTATTAAATAAAAAAAGGATAGAATTATTAAAATTAATTCTACTAATATATTAAACTTAGTTAAAGAAAAAGGAAGATTATAATTTATAAAAATGACAATGATAATGAATATTCTCCATTAATGAATATTAGTTCATCAGAAGTACTTATTCCTATTTTGGGAAATTACATGAATAGTAAAGAAGATTCTACCGATGTAATTGCCAGCATTTATATAGGAAACTTCAGTAAAAATACTAACTCAACAATTGATAATATTAATCAGGGAGAAATTTATCATAGAATGTGTAAGATACAAAACTTATATCAATCAATTTATTTAAGTCACCAAAGAGAAAAAACAATGCTAAATTTACTTAATGTACTATCTGAAATAGTAAGTGATAACGATCCTTGTGGAGTTTTACATCCTTATCATGTGGCAAATATATCAAAGGAAATAGGTAAAGCTCTACGGCTTGATGATATTACATTAAAACAAATATATATAGCTGGTCTTTTACATGATATAGGTAAGCTTTATATAGATAATAGTATTTTAAATAAAGAAGGTGCTTTAACGGAAGATGAATTTGAAATTGTAAAAAAACATTCTGTATATGGAGCCAATATTGTAAAAGATGTCTTTGGTTTAGATGATATATCTGTATTGGTAAAATATCATCATGAAAGATATGATGGAACTGGATATCCTAATGAATTAACTGGTGAACAAATTCCTCTTGGAAGTAGAATACTCTGTTTAGCTGATTCCGTAGATGCTATGTTATCACCTAGAATTTACAAAGAACCTAGAAATGTAGAGTTTGTTATAGGTGAACTTTTAAAAAATAGATCAAAACAATTTGATGCTAAAATTGTTGATGTTATGATAAATATGCTTTTAAAAGCAAATGAAGAAACCACAGATATATTATCTGATACAATAATATGGAGTACTTTAACAATGTATACAACAAAAACTGTATATTCTATTGAAGGAACTCTTGGAAAATATGATTTTGGATATTATTTTAAAGCAAATAAATTTAATTTTTCCACTGAAATTAATAAGGACGAGATAAGAACTATTAATTTATATATAAATAAAAATAATAATATGTATTGTTATGAACTAAAATCAGATTATTATGAAAATAATACATTGCATATTTCATCATTTGATTATATTCCATTTTTAGATTCTTTTAATATCTTGTGGAACTTAGATGGAATTCTCAATTTAAACTCATTAGAAAATCTTGATATTAATATATATAAAATTGGTGGAAGTAGACTTATGTTCTATATAGATAAGAAACAAATCAAAGAAGATATAATAGATAATATTCTAAGTTTAGAAGTTTATTTTAAAGGCAAAGAAAACATACTATTAACTGGAAAGATAGTTAACACTTTTAAAGTTGGCAATAAAAATCATTATGAATTTTTATATATAAATACCAGTGACGTTGTAATAGACCACTTGTTTAAAAACATATTTAGTAAACAAATGGAACTAAGGCGATTCATTACTAAGATAATATAAGTAGCTAGTAGTTGAATAAAACTTTAAATAATTTTAAGCCTAGAACTAATTTTTCATACTAGTTCTAGGCTTAAAATTATACGTCGCATCTTTAACTTACTATTTATTTTCATATGCCTTATTTTTCTACAGCACTTATACGCTCGGACAATTGTAATGAATGCGTAGTATCATTGTATTGAAATTTATACACATTTTCATAAGTTTTTGTCTGTGCCTCAGAATTAGGATCATCAGCATGTTCGTTAATATCATATACTTCTGTTGTATTCACTGTACCAGATTTACTATCTTCATCCATTTTATAGGAATTAACTACAGCAGAATCATACTGTTCATTAAAACTATTATTATCTTTATAATAATTTTTTACGTTATCCATTTGTTGATTATATAGTTTACTCCCAGGATACATATATGCTTGAAGTGATTTGGTATCTCCATTAGTCAATGCACTGGCAAGGGCATAACTATATCCAGTAACCATATTACTAATATCACTTTTCTGCTGCTCAACTGTATCTTCCTGTGTAGAATAATCAAAATAAACTGTTTTAGCTCCATCTGAGAGATTGGAATAGGAACTTTTAATTTGTGTTCCATTATAGTCTGTAATTGCATAGATGTTTGATCCAGATGCAATAGGACCAATTATATCTCCAGAATTTACAGACTTTCCAGTATCTTTACCATTAATATATACTTTATTATTATTATAGTCAGAACTTACATGAATATAAAGTCCTTTCAGAGCATCTACAGTATTAGATTGATCCTTAGTACTTAAAGAATCTACTTTTGTTTGATTATGTATATCTCCAAAATCACCACTGGCCTTTCCAATGATAGTATATGTTCCCGGTATATAGGGTCCTATTTGTTTTGAAAAATTCTTGCTATCCGTTTTAGCTATTTGCTTACCATTTATTAAAATATCCGCTCTTTCGACATCTGAAGTAATGGTAAAATAAGTTGGCTTAACCGCAATTTTATATTTTGGAAAGAAAAGCAAAGTACTACCTACCTTTGTAATATATAAATTAGAGGTTTGGTTTTCTGTACCCCCATCTTTTAGATTTATAGCTTGATTACTTAAATTGTTAATAACATCTGAAAAATCTGATGGTGTGGTCTTAAATGATTGTAAAATAGGGCCTACGGAATCTGATGTTAATTTCATTCTCTCATCTGATGTATACAACATTTTACTCAATGCAGCAGCATCATTTTTGGATACAGCATTCTGAAATGATGTAACCTCTCTCTTAGGATCACTAATTGTCTTTCCCACATAGACAAACACTCCTACTATAACACAAACAATAATGATTCCGGCAATTAATATCCTACTACTATTGTTACTGTTATTATTACTAATATTACTATTACTATTATTATCACTACCATTATTATTACTATTATTACTATTATTACTACTGTTATTTGTTTGAACCTTCTGTTGCAAAGCAGATTTAATATCCTCCAATTTATAGGATAATGTATATGCTTCATCCTGTGATTCTTCATCTTGTAATTTTTTAGCTTTATTGATTTTTATCACATTGTTTAACTTGGATGTAAGAGTGCATCCACAATTGTGGCAGAATTTAGCCTCTTCTTTCACAGTAACTCCACATTTTGGACAGAACTTCATTTTTTTACTTCCTCCCTATGATCTCATTTGAATATATTTCTACAAAAAGTTAAGAAATCCTTTAAAATAATTAAAAAAAACAAAAAAAACAGTTTATATCAAACTTTATTGATATAAACTGCTCTTTTCCAATTGCCTTTTTATGTCTAAAATCTACATATTAACTCATTAAGTCCATTTCTTATATTTTAAACTTCCGTACTATTTCATTAAGTTTTTGTGCCAGTTCCGCTTGGCTTTGTGCTGTTTTTGATACTTGGTCTATACCTTGAGTTGCTTCATCTATATTTGTCTGTATTGTCTCTGCACCTTGTGAGGAGCTTTGTGCAATTCCTGCCATATTCTGCATTGCATTATTTACTTGTCCTACAGTAGCTGTAATTTCTTCTGTCATAGCTGCTATCTCCTCTGACATGCCACTTACAAAATTTGAATCCTCATAGTATTGATTCCCCATATTTCCAAAGGTCTCAAACTGTGAATTTACATCTTCATTTACAAATTTCAATACATCGCTGCCATTATTAGAAAGGTTTTTAAAGGCTTCTTGCACCTGTGAGATAGTATTCTTTATACCTATTACTGCCTCTGAAGATTGTTCTGCTAGCTTTCTCACTTCATCTGCCACCACTGCAAAACCCTTTCCGTGCTCTCCTGCCCTAGCCGCTTCAATAGCTGCATTAAGTGCAAGTAAATTTATCTGTTCTGCTATAGATCCTATAGTATCTGACATAATATTTACATTTTCTACTACCTTTCCAGCCTCAATTGCCTTTACAATTTTCTCTTTCTTCTCAGTGTATATTATTCCTATTTCTTTCACAGATTCCTTACCCTTACTTTGAACTTCCTTGGCTCTTTCTTTAGACTGAGCTGCATTATTGCTTCCACTCATAGCTTTTTCTGACAGTTGAATTATACTAGCATCTACTTCTTCTACAGAGGCACTGATTTCCTCTGAGGATACCCTTGCTTCATGCACTCCATTTGTTATTTCTTTTGTAGACGTATCTATATTTTCAAAACTTTCATTTAACTCCTGAACCAAATCAGAAAGTTCTTCGCTGGCAGAACTCATAGCATAAGAGCTATCAATAATATTTCTAACTAAATTACTTACATTTTTCTGTGCTGTATTAAGGGCAAGAGACGTCTTAGAAAATTCGTCCGTACCTACTACAGTTATTGCTGTAGAAAAATCATATTTAGCTAATCTTTCAGCGAAGGAACTTATTTTTGTAAGCGGTTTAGTTATTTCTCCTATAAGAATTACAGCTAGCAACACTGCAAGGATAATTCCCACTGTAATAAATATAAGCATAATCTTATTAGCGTTAGATTGATCAATTTTATTACTTTCATTTTGTAATTTTGCTTCATTTACATTTAATTCTACAAGCTTATCAATAGTATTGAACATTGGTTTCCATTCAGTGTAAAGCTGTTCGTATTGACTTGACGCTTCGTAAAGATTGTTATTGCTAACAAGAGTTGTTATTTTTCCTACTATTATTTCTTTTTTAGTAATAAAATTCTTCAACTGTGACTTATATGTATCAAATAAAGCCTGTTCTTCTGTACTTTTTTTTAATTTTTCATACTCTTTTATATAACCATTATTTATGTCAATATTATTCTGAATATCTTTTAAAAGACTTGCTTTCATACCAAAATCTTTTACATTTATTAACTGAAGTACATCGCTATTAATCATTGATAAGCTTTCTTTAGAATCTGACAATATATATATACTTCTTAAATTATCACTGTACATATTTTCAGACTTTGAATCTGATATATTTAATGAGTTCATCCCTATAGCACCTACTATTCCAATTACTAAAACTAAAATAATAAATGCTATGGCTATTTTTATTTTTACCTTTATCTTTATTTTTCTAAGCAAATACATATTTTTATCCTCCAAGCTATTTATTAATTACCGATATGTTTAATAGGTTTATTCTTAGTTTATCGTTATATGTTTTATAAACTTTAGTAATTTTACCCTTTTTAATTGTTAAAAATTACACCCCAGGGGTGCAAAAAATGGAAAAAAGCAGTTTATATCAAAACTATCAATATAAGCCGCTTTTACAATTTACTAAGGATTAATCCTGTCTGGTATACTCAAATTATAGTTTCTGAAATCTCCACCTATATCTTTAATGATACTTTTAGCCTTTTCTACATTCTTATTTTCTGTCTCTACTACTACTTTATAGTTTATATTTGCAATCTCTTCAAAGCTTCCCATTCCACTTACCATAGGACTTGCTGCCTTAGCAGCTGATCCTGCATCATCCGATCTATAATTTTCTGTATCAAGTACAAGACTTGATAGACTAGCACCATTTTTTGCTCCAGCTACTCTAGGTGAACGATGCATAGTGCTTAAATAATGCTCGTTTAAATCTACAGTAGTGTTTTGAAATCCTTCACTTTTTAATTTTTCTACTGCCTCATTTGCATTTTTTATTCCACTGAAAAAGCCTTGAACTTTCATACTTACCGCTCCTTTATTATAATTTCACAAATTCTACAATATTTTCTCCATAAGTATATGTGTTTATTCTAAATACATATGCACTTATCAATGAAATCAATAGTTACTTATTTTGTAGACGTGCAAATAGATCTTTCGTATAGATGTTGTTACTTAGTATTACAAACATATTTAATCATTTTTTCTACCTTTTCATTAGCACACTAGGATGATCATAAGATTTCCAAAGTAATTTTTCTTCATGGTAATAATTACACTCAACCAATTTTCAACTTTCCACTTTCCGCTAGAATTTATATAATTATCTTTACAGAATTTACTACATATATATTGACAAAATATGAGTAAAACTATTATAAACAGACTTATTAGGCATATTCAAATAAATAACTAGTCAGTATGCTAGCCTATTTTGAATTATACTGCGTCAGCAGAACCCTCAGATAGCCCACTATCCTTGGAACCTGCTTCCCTGCTCAATTCAAAATATTCGTCGCATCTTTGACTTACTATTTATTTTCACATGCCTTAAATAAATATATTTTAGGTATCTAAATATAAAAAAAACTAGTTTTTTTTATGATACCTGATTGGAGAAAAACATGAAAAGAAGGAGAATTTTTATTTCTATATTAATAGTACTTGCTGTTATAATTGCTATTGCTACTGGTAGCTATTTAACTATTAACAATAAATTATCAAAACTTAATACCACAAAAATACCACAAGATGCCTCCAATCTCGGTATAGACACAGAAAAATTCAATATCAATAGCGATAATAATAGTATTGAGGAAAATTACATTAACATATTACTCCTAGGTGTAGATACCATGAATCAAACTAATAAAGACACTGGACGTGCTGATTCTAATATAATATTAACCATTGATAAAGCTCACAAAAAAATAAAATTAACTTCCTTAATGAGAGATATGCTTATGAATAATGTAGGTAATAAACCCCAGGACAAACTCACTCACGCCTATGCCTATGGTGGCCCTAAACTATCCTTAAAAGTTGTAAATGAAAATTTAAATCTTAATATACAGGATTTTGTAAAAGTAAATTTTACTAGTTTTTATAAAATTGTGGATGCTCTAGGTGGTGTAGATATAAATGTAGCTGATAGTGAGATAAAAGTTATCAATAGATATATAAAAGAAGTGGCCCTTATGGAAAAGAAGACTCCTGCTTATTTAACCCATGGAGGCACTCAGAGATTAAATGGTATACAGGCCTTAGCTTACTGCAGAATAAGGTATGTAGGTAATGGAGATTTTGAAAGAACTCAAAGGCAGAGAGCTGTTTTAACTGAGATTTTCAATAAAATATCCTCTATGAATTTATCTAAGGCTTCCAGTGTACTTGATACTGTTCTTTCAGATGTGGAAACTTCACTTTCAAAGAAAGAGATTCTTTCCTATACCTCTTATGCCATTATAAATAATATAAAAACTGTAGATCAATTTAGACTTCCAGAGGATAAGACTGGCTATAGTACTAATAGAATGATTAATGGTGTATTTTATTTAGATTGGAACAGAGAAGGAAATATTAAAGACCTACACCAGTTTATATTTGAAGGAGATTTGGAGTGATATTTACAACATGATTGGCTCCATTAATTATAAACAGAGTTCTAAGTATCGGTTTGTGATACTTAGAACTCAATGTATAATCTTAATTGCAACTTATGTACTTTATTTTAGTATAAAGATCTATATATTTTATATACCGTTTCTTCAGTGAGTTCTGTATAGTTATTTGCCATTAACCGTCCTTGCTTAGTCATAACACTTTCGGTGAAGTCTCTCAGTTCTTCTTCTGAAACACCGTATTCACATAACGGTTTTTTAGGTATAAGTACATTTAATAATTCTTCTATTTCTACATAAACATCCTCTTCCCTGCAATGTAGAATTTCACCTAAGAATGCATTCAATTTCTTAATTTTTCCACTTGGCTTTAAAGCTTGGTACTTCTTAAAAACTCCAGTGAACATAACATAATTTGACTCCCCATGAGGAACATGATAATTAGCACCTAAAGGATAGCTCATAGCATGTACTGCGCCACATCCTGCATTACCAAAGGCAATTCCTGCATAGTTACTTGCTAGTAAAAAGTTTTTTAATAGTGGTATTCTTGCTTCTGGGCCATGTTTTTCAATTTCCTGATAGCCTTTTAAAATCATTTCCATGGCCTTATAGGAAAACATTTCTGTATAACTGGTAGCTTTTGGTGAAACACTTGATTCAATAGCGTGAATTAATGCATCAATAGAACTAGTTGCAAAGAATTTAAATGGTAATTCTTCTAAAAGTTCTGGAATCATAACAGCGTAGTCAGCGTACAACTCGTCTACTGCAAGACCTAATTTTGTATGTCTTGACTTTAATTCAAGGATAGAAATATTAGTAACTTCGCTGCCTGTGCCACAAGTTGTAGGAATCATTATTAATTCCTTATCCTTTATGAATTCTAATTTATGATCAAACAAATCAGTTACTGGTGAAATTGTTTTTAGTGCAAATAATTTTGAAACGTCAAGAACACTTCCCCCACCAATTGCAATTACTCTTTTATAAGAAATGTCCTTTATATCACTGCATATTGCTTCTACCATTTCATCGTTTGGTTCTCCACTACCATATTTTCTGATAAAAATTACATTAGCATCAATGTTGAATTTTTTAAAATATGAATTGTAGGTGTGTTCACTTGTAATAATCAAATCATCTTTTCCTATTTTAAAGTTAGTTATAAATTCTTCACATTTATCAAATGTGTGAATTTCCGGTTTAATAGATAATTCTTTCACTTTAACTCTTCTCCTCATTTGTTAGCTTTCAAAAACTTTTTTTAAGTGCTCCGTTAATTTTACATTTTCAGAATAATCAACTCTGCAATCAATGATTGATGGTACCTTCTGCTTAAATGCCTCTTCTAAAGTGGGAATTAACTCTTCTGCCTTTTCTATACGATATCCTTTTGCATACATACTCTCAGCTAATTTTACAAAGTCAGGATTAGTAAAATTCACATAACAACTCTTTCCGTATTGATCTTCCTGCTTCCATTTTATTAAACCATAGCTGCTGTCATTAAATATTAAAACTACAATTGGAGTTCCTATACGAAGGGCTGTTTCAAGCTCTTGACTATTCATCATGAATCCGCCATCTCCAACGATAGCCAGTACCTTTTTATCTGGATTAATTAATTTTGCTGCGATTGCTCCTGGAACACCTATACCCATTGTAGCAAAACCATTTGAAATAATGCAAGTGTTAGGTTTGTAACAATTATAGTGTCTTGCAATCCACATTTTATGTGCTCCAACATCTGATATAACAATATCTTCCTTATCCATAACTTTTCTAACGTCATTCAGAATTCTTTGTGGCTTCATTGGAAAAGCATTATCATTTGCATAACTTTCATGCTCAGACAGCATTTTTTCTTTAATTTCAAGCGCTTCTACTGGTTCTACTTTCCTGGATGTTCTTCTCATTATATCATAAAGAGAATCTGAAATATCTCCAACTACTTCTACAACCGCTTGATACAATTTATTAATATGAGCTGGTCTTGTATCAATATGAATTATTTTAGTATCAGCACTTTTATTCCATTTTGCTGGAGCATATTCTACAATATCATATCCAATTGTAATTACTAAATCCGATTTTTCAATAATTTTATTTACATAATCTTTTTGTGGAATACCAATTGTCCACATGGAATATTTGTTATCAAAGGGAATAATACCCTTTGACATCATTGTGTTAATTACAGGAATCTTTAATTTGTTTGCAAATTCTGTAACAGCTTCTGCAGACTTATTACGAATAGCACTTGCACCAGCTAATATAATTGGATTTTTTGCTTTGAAAATTTCACTTGCAGCTTCCTCAATTTCTGATAAATCAGCATGTTCCATTGGTTCAATCTTTTTTTGTAGTGGTTTTTCGCAAAGACTTACTGGCATTTTTGAGATATTTACTGGTAGATCAATAAGACATGCTCCTGGTTTTTCACTTTCAGCATATTTAAAAGCAATTCTTACAATTTCACTTACAGTATCAGGACGAACAATTTGCTTACTTCTCTTTGTAATTGGTTCAAACATTTTACAAATATCTAAAAATTGATGTGATGTAATATGCATTCTTTCAGTACCTACCTGCCCTGTAATAGCAACAACTGGAGACCCATCGCTATCCGCATCTGCTACACCAGTTACTAAGTTAGTTGCGCCGGGGCCTAATGTTGATAGACAAACACCTGCATTTCCTGTTAATCGTCCATAAACATCTGCCATAAATGCCGCACCTTGTTCGTGACGAGTTGTAATAAATTTAATACTTGAACCTTCAATTGCATTCATTACTTCAAGATTTTCTTCACCTGGAATACCAAAAATATATTTTACGCCTTCAGCCTCTAAGCATTTTACTAACATTTGTGCTGTATTTAATTTTACTTCATTTTTAATTTCTGCCATGATAACAAACTTCCTTTTAATTATATTTTTCTAATGCTTTCTATAGTTCAATTATAATAACAAACTATAAAATCCAATAAAAATCTACAAATAATTTTATTAATCTCACAAAAATATGTTGTAAATTTATAAAATAGATAATCCAATTGAATGTTTATTATAAAATAGCAAATCTCTTTATATTAGTATCAAATTTTAAATTTCTGTACTATTTCATTAAGCTTTTGTGACAATTCTGCCTGTTCCTGAGATGTTCTAGCTACTTGCTCTATTCCCTGAGTAGATTCATCCATACTTCTCTGTATTGTATCTGCATTCTCAGATGCCTTTTGAGAAATTCCTGCCATATTTTGTACTGATTGTACAGATTTCTTTCCTTTATCCTGTACATCAATTGCTCTTTCCTTAGAGCTGGCTGAACTATTGCTTCCTTCCATGGATTTTTCTGATAATTGGTTAATACTAGCATCCACTTCCTGTACTGATGCACTGATTTCCTCAGCTGATGCACTAGTTTCCTGAACTCCACCAGTTATTTCTTTAGTAGCAGCATCTATATTTTCAAAATTTGCTGTAAGCTCCTCTGTCATGGCAGAAAGTTCTTCACTAGCAGCGCTCATATCCTGAGAATTGTCCATAATAGTTTTAATTAGGCTGCTTACATTTTTTTGTGCTTTATTAAGATCTATACCTGTTTGTGAAAATTCATCAGTACCTGTTATAGCTATTCCTGTAGAAAAATCATATTTAGAAAGTCTTTCAGCCAAGGACCTTATTTTTAATAGCGGCCTAGTTATTTCTCTTGTAAGAATTGAAGCTAAAGCTACTGCAAGAATAATTCCAACTATGATGTATATGATGATCTTAGTATTTGCAGTATTGTAAACTATAACATTCTCTTCATTTACTAATTTTGCCTTATTCACATTTGCTTTTATAAGATTGTCAATGCTGCTAAACATCGGACTCCATTTGTTAGACATTTCCTTATATTGTATTGCAGCCTGGTCAAAATTATTATCATTAATAAGAGTCAATATTTTTTCTTTTTCAGTTCTAAAATCTTGAAGTTGTACTTTATATTCTTCGAATATCTTTTTTTTATTTTCATCCATTGGAATTTTTTCATATAGTGCTACATAATCATTATCTTGCTCTGTATTCCCCTGAATATTTTTTAAAAGGCTTGCCTTCTTACTATATTCTAAACCTCCCTTATTATAAATCACCCTTGGTCTTTCATTTGAAAATCTATTTTTATTTGTAAACATTTCAAACTATCAACAAATTTAAGTGTATTTAATAGAATTTAGTTAAAATAATAAATTACAAACATATATTTATATCATAAATACTTTAGGGGAGATGTAAAAACAACATGTCTTATAATAGAAACAGCCTAAAAAAAGATATTATATTATGTTTTATAATGGGCGCTTTGTACATGGTACTTGAAGGTTTATGGCGTGGATGGACAAACATATCTATGCTGGTAGTTGGAGGTTTATGTGCCTTTTTAATAGGCAGACTCAATGAAAGACCAACTTTCTGCCGGTGTAAAATGTGGCAAGAATGTGCCATCGGTACTGGAATAGTTCTCATTAGGCATGTGAAAATAAATAACAAGTCAAAGATGCGACGAATATTTTGAATTATACAAGGAAACAGGTTCTGATGATAGTGGTGCTATCAGAAGGTTCTGTTGACGTAGTAGGATTCAAAATAGACTAGCATACTGACTAGTTATTTATTGGAATATGCCTTATAGAGCTTACTTCTGGAATGATTCTCAATGTATGGCTTAAACTAAATATTTGGGATTATTCAAACACCTGGGGCAACCTCTACGGCCAGATATGTATACCCTATGCTATAATTTGGTTTTTCTTAGTTCCCTTAGCGGTATTTGGGGATGATTACTTAAGATATAAGATATTCGGACAGAAAAAACCAGATGGTTTACTAAAGAATTATAAAGATTTATTTACCTGTGAATAGCATAAAAATAGCCTATATCCTTATCTACAGGTATAGGCATAACTTTCTCATTTAACTGATTTCAGCTTTGCTATATCATTCCAATTGCTACTTGTAATTATCTCAACATTTGTAATATCTTTTCTCAGTGCTTTAATATCGCCTTTTATATATGCCATATCATTACTCATCTTATCCTGCTCTACTTTACTTACGTCGGCTTTATGTTCTAGTGATCTTAATATTTGTGTATGTTCATCTAACTGTGTTTTTATTGATTTTATTTCTGTTTTCATTGATCCTATCTCTGTTTTCATTAATCCTATTTCTGTTTTCACTGATCCTATCTCTGTTTTCATTAATCCTATTTCTGTTTTTATTGGTTCCAATTCTTTTTTAAGCATAATTTCTATTGCTTTCAGCAACTCACTATTTGAACTTTCCACTTAATCACCTCCGTATTTATATTATACATTATTCACTAAACAATCTCCATGCCCACATCTTTTATCATTTTAATATCATCTACAATTTTATTTCCCACAGTAGTAAGATAATTCCCTGATATAGTGGCATTAGCCCCTGCTCTTAGACAGTCTTGTCCATCTTTAGCTATAAGTTTTCTTCCTCCTGCTAGTCTTATCTGACTCTTTGGATTTATGAATCTGAACACTGCTATAGTTCTAAGTATTTCTTCATCTGTTAGCCTTTTTGCATTTTCCAGTGGAGTCCCCTTTACCGGATTTAGCACATTTACAGGTATAGATTGAACTTCAAGTTTTTGAAGATCCATGGCCATTTTTATTCTGTCTTCCATAGTTTCTCCCATGCCAATGATTCCCCCAGAACAAACTCTTAATCCTGCTTCCTTAGCTGCTTTTATAGTGTCTATTCTCTCATCATAACTGTGAGTTGTACATATATCCTTATAGTAATCTCTACTAGTTTCAAGATTATGATGATACATAGTTATTCCCACATTCTTTAACTTTTCCAGCTGCTCTTCAGTTATAATTCCTAGAGATGCACAGAGATCCATCTTTACTTCATCTCTTAAGGCATCATATATTTTAACTGCCTTTTCAAATTCCTCTCCAGTTAAAGCTCTTCCGCTAGTAACTAGTGAAAATCTATTTACTCCGCATCTTTCATTTTCCTTAGCGAGTTCCACTGCTTCCTTTTCATTCACTAGTCCATATTCCTCAACATTGGTTTTATAGTGACCAGATTGAGCACAGTATTTGCAGTCCTCTGTACACTTTCCAGATTTAGCGTTCATTATAGAACATATATCCACAACTTTTCCATTGAATTTGTCACGTATTCTGTCCGCAGTAGTTATAAGTCCTTTAAAATCCTCTGTCTTTGAAAGCTCTAGTGCCTCT
Source organism: Clostridium arbusti SL206 (assembly GCF_000246895.1). Taxonomy (GTDB): domain Bacteria; phylum Bacillota; class Clostridia; order Clostridiales; family Clostridiaceae; genus Clostridium_I; species Clostridium_I arbusti. The sequence goes on from NZ_BAEV01000097.1 coordinate 13,731, forward strand.
TCATAGTTTATTAGTTCCCCTCTATTTATCTTTTCCTCTAATTTTGAAATTATATTATCCATTTATTTTTTCCCTCCATTAAAATAATTAATTTTATCTTCTATATTTAAAGCTATACAGGTATCCAGTATAACGCTTGGCCTAATATGCAGTTTTTTACAATCCTCTTAATTAGTAAACATAGTAGATAAATATAACCTATATGCCTGTACAACATAATCAACACAATATATATAGCAAACTTTAGAAATCAATATCGTTAACTATATTTTAATATTTAGTTTACAATTAAATTAATAATATACAATTTAAAGAGCATTGTCAAATATAATACTTAGTATTTATCCTCTATATACTATAAAAAAGGATAACTTTTTTAGTTACCCTTAATTCAACTAATGTAGACTGTATTGTTCCTACTTCTCCACCTGAAAGAAAACTCCATCCTGCGAATATATTATAGTTTTACTATCTTTTAAATATATGGCATTATAGGCTTTTCCCTCTGGGTTATATACTACAACCTTTTTAATAGAGTTTCCTGCTACTCCAATACTACTTAGCTTTACTCTGTTCTCCTCAGAAAATTGGGCATCTGAAACAGTACTCTCCACATATTTAGGTTTTTGTACGCTGCCATTGGTATCTGTAAATTTATCCTTGGATAAACTAATAGCTTTACCATTGTAGCCAGCTATATCCTCTTTAGACATGCCATATATAGCCGCTGTTCCAACAGATTTTGTTATCTTCCAATCTCCAAAATAACTTGTGTAATCCTTACCCGCATTATTTTCTGAGGCTGCTGAATTATTTGAAGCACTATTATTACTATTATTACCATTAGAATCACTGGAAGCATTTGAACTACTGCTAGCATTGCTTGAGTTTTGTACTGGTGTTTCACTGGAATTTTTCTCTGGAGTTTGTCCACTGTTATTAGAGCTTTCGGTATTATTTGTATTATTAGCTGTAGTATTATTCCCCGTATTGGTATTATTTCCAGTATTGGTGTTGTTGCTGTTAGAAGCCGCATTGCTATTAGCATCATTTGAAGTATTATTCTCTGAGGCTGATGAATTGTTTACATTATTATTTATTTTGCTTACATCTAAAGCAGACTCCTTATTCTTTGCTGTTGATATGGTTTTACTATGTAAATAAACCACTGAAAAAACTACTACAAAAACTATTATTATTCCAAGCAAAAATTTTTTCTTCATATTTCTTTCTTCCTCCAATCATATTTTAAAATTCAAAAACTTATCTAATGCCTTATTAACCATAAGCATACAAGTTTTCTGTCATAAACAATATTATACCAAAGATTTACTAAAATTAATATTAATCTCTATTATTAGCTATAAGGCACATTCAAATAAATAACTAGTCAGTATGCTAGTCTATTTTGAATCCCACTACGTCAACAGAACCC
>NZ_BAEV01000096.1 GCF_000246895.1 Clostridium arbusti SL206
TATAACACATAATACTTACAGAAAATAATACTAATATTGCACCATTTATTTTAGTTAATATTATCCATGAAATAGCAATTCCTATAAAAGCTATTATACATATATTTATTTTTTTTATTAAGTACATAAATGATAATTTCAGCATATCTTTTTTCTTTAGATAAAATCTTGATATTATAGGGAAAATATATATTCCTAAGGCAAAGCATATAACAAGAATAATAGTTGGAATAATTTTTAGAAAATATAAATTAGAATTATTGTTAAACATTATAATATCAATCCAAGCTATGATTAAAATGATTATGCCTATACTCCAAAACAACAATGAATCAAAAAAATTCACCTTATATGCTTTAAAAAATTCTCTCGTAATATTAATATCTTTTTCTCTGGTAAGCTTGCCCATTACGCTAAGTAATGCAGTAAGTGCAGGACCCATTGGTAATAAAGACAAAATTAAAAGTAAATTCACATGATAATAACCATTTAATTCCATTGGTAAAGTCATAAATATAAAGGGAATATTCATCAGCCAAAAATAAAAGTTTCCTAATAAAAACCACCATATATAATATGAAGCAGTGTAAATAGTACTATCTCCAAACTCTCTTTTTTTATTCATAGTTATCTCCATTTTATTATATTTTTATTTTAGCAACTATTTAAATTATTAAGGAATGTAACCCTTTACTTTTATTATAGCATAAGTTTTGTTTTTCCCTATACCATTTATAATAATATTAATCTTAAAGTCGCAATTGTACAAAAAAAGTATGAATGATACATTTGAAAATATATTTGTTTATTCTAATTTAGTTTCACTTCGTAATTTTATATATTGAGATGGAGTCATTCCTGCATTCTTCTTAAAAAATCTACTAAAATAATATGGATCACCAATTCCTACAAGGTAACCCACTTCGGAAATTTTAATAGGAGTTGTATCAAACAATTCTTTAGCCTTAGTAATTCTTATAGTATTTAAGTAATTTAATATAGTATAACCTGTAATATTTTGAAAAGTTCTATTAAGATAATCATAATTTGATTCGAATAATTGTTCTATATCTTCTCTAGTAATTTTATTCATAAAGTAATTATTAAGATAATTTAATAGTTTTCTAGATTTAATAAAAGCTTTTGAAAAATGTTTCTCATTAGTATCTATTTTGCTAGAAATATAATCTCTACTTATTTTTATCAATATTTTTAAAAGATTTATGGATGCAATTTTTTTATAACCTTCATATTTCTTATAAAAATCATTATCTGCATTTATAAGTAGTGGAATAATTTCATTTTCACTTTCGTAATGATAAAATTTTGGTAAATAAAAAATATGGGAGACATCTTCGTATTTACTAAAATGATCACTAGCAAGAGCGTGCTTTCTATTTTCAATAAGTTTGTTTAAAATTTCAGCACAAGATTTACCTTTAGATTGTTCAATATTTGGATGCTTAAAATGGAAATAGTAATAATGACAGATGGATTCTTTAAATCCATAATGTTTAATATTGGGTTCTAGTATTAGTAAGTCGCCTTTTTTCAGACAGTATTCAGTAGTTCCTTCTTTTATATACAATTCGCCACTTTTTACAATATATAATAAATATTCATCTATAGTTCTTGTGAAATGCTTCCAGGGTTTATTATAGGATACATGACCAATTAGCCGCACTGACGGAATAATATCTGCATTTAGAGTTAATAATTTCATTTTATCCTCCTTATTTTTAAAGTAGCAATCGTACAAAAAAAGTATGAATTTTCCATTTATTATTATTGTATTACGAATTAAAATTAAATCAAGTAGTAGATAAGAATATCAATTTAGGTAGAGTAATCGTATACATATATAGTAAGAAATATAACTTGTACTAATCTTCAAGACACCTAAATTAAAGGATTTTTTTAAGTAAATAGTATAATTGTAACTATTAAGTAATCGTTTAACAAATGTATTGGATATATACATTCATAATAATATTTTATAAGATGTATACATTTATTTAGTAAATAATTAAGCTTACTATGTAAACGCTTTATGAATTTAATATTATTATATTACAAATTAAAACAAAATCAAGTAGTAAATTTATATTATTAATTCAAGCAGAATAACCATATATTTATATTGCAATAGGTAATTATAAATTATATGAGTTTTGAGAATGTCTAAATTAAGAATTTGTTTATAGTAGTAGATGTTGAGTAATCGTTTAATTAAGTAATAGCAAATTAATATTTAATAAGATATATACATTTATATAATGAATAATTAAATTTATTATGTAAACGTTCTATAAAGTATATAAATTTATATTAAAAGAAAAGGAGGTAAATTATTATAAGATGTTCATTAAATTTAAATAATTTATACAAAATAGGGGGTAAAGTTATGTTGAAAAGGAATAATAGTCTAATAATGAGAATTGCAGCTTTAAGTTTAGCTGTCTTCACAGTATCTACAATTTTTACGGGCTGCGGATCATCAAGTGATACAAAAGTTAAAGATACATCAAAAGCAGCTACAACACCATATGGTAAGTACGATCAAGAAGTCGTTTATAGCATAGGTAAATCTACACCTGGAAGTCCTCGTCTTCCAAAGGGTGATACCTACGAGAATAATGCATATACGCGTTATTTAAAAAAGGTATTAAACGTTCAAAACAAGGATGCTTTTGAAGCAGAAAATGGAGATTCATATAAACAGAAAGTGTCTATGGCAATAGCATCAGGAGATATTCCCGATATTATGCAAGTTGATGCCGCAACTTTAAAACAGTTAGTAGATAGTGATATGGTTGAGGATTTAACTGATGTTTATAAAAAAAATACAACTAATACAATTAAAAAAGATTATGCCTCTTATGGTAATGCACCATTAGAGAGTGCTACTTTTGATGGAAAACTTATGGCATTACCATCTACTCAATGCGCTAATACCCCAACAATGCTTTGGCTTAGGCAGGATTGGATGGATAAATTAGGATTAAAGGCACCAAAGACCATGGATGATGTTGAAAATATTTTAAATGAATTCGTAACAAAAGATCCTGGAGGAAATGGAAAAGGGAAAACAATCGGATTAGCAGCTTCTCCAACTATTGGTGGAGCATACGCAAGTCTGTATCAAATGGATAATGTTTTAGCACTTTATAATGCTTTCCCGAAACAATGGATTAAGGAAAACGGAAAAGTTGTTTATGGTTCTACTACAGCTAATATGAAAAAAGGTTTAGAAAAAGTAGCAGATTTATATAAAAAGGGTTTGATTGATCCTCAATTAGCTGCAAGAAAAGGAGACGATGTTACATCTCTTATTGTAAATGGTCAGGCGGGTGCATTTTTTGGACCTTGGTGGTCTCCGGATTATCCTTTAAATGATGCGAAAAAATTAAATGTAAATGCAAAATGGATGCCTTATATTGCACCAGTTAATAGTGATGGTACAGTTACAGCATATACACAAAATACAGCAGGTGATTATTTTGTTGTTCGCAAGGGATTCAAACATCCAGAATTACTGCCCAAAATATTAAGTGTTCTTAGTGATAAGTTAGTATATCAAGACTATTTAGAACCAGAGATATTGAATTATAATAAAATAGGTGTTGATTCAGGTGTAACACCAGTAGGTATTCTTGTTAATGATAACAGTGCAACAACAGATATGTATAAAAACATGAATTTAGCTTTACAGGGTAAAAAAAATCCTGAATCTCTTGGAGCTGATAAGGCAAATTATGAAAAATGTCAAGATTATTTAAAGAATCCTGATGCTCCTAGTGCTGATGCATGGAGTGGATATACTTCAAGAATTATTGCACCAAAATTAATGGAAGATACAAAAGTAAATGAAGTAAAACCAGTGTTTTTTGGGCAGACATCAACTAGTAAGTTAAAAGGTGCTAATTTACAGACGCTTCAAGATGAGACATTTTTGAAAATTGTAACGGGGCAAGAACCTATAAGCGATTTTGACAAATTTGTGGCAACGTGGAAAAGTACGGGTGGAGATCAAATAACCAAAGAAGTAGAAGAAGCAATTAAAAAATAAGTTTTAATTTTGAAATGGGTGTAAGCAATAATTCCATCCATTTCTCTCTTTATCCTAAGTAATGTAGGTTGTGCAGTAAAATTACAAGAAAGTAGGGAATTTTATGAAAAAAAGAAAAGATCAATTAAGTTATCATTTAATGCTTACACCAGGTATGATTTTCTTAATCTTGTTCAGTTTTATTCCTATGCTTGGTATCATTATGGCATTTCAAAATTATATACCGGCTAAGGGTATACTGGGTTCTCCGTGGGTTGGCTTAGAAAATTTTAAATATATGCTTGAAATTCCGGATAGTGCGAGAATTCTTGGAAATACATTGATAATCGCTATTGGTAAAATTGTTCTTGGTACAATTATTCCTATTACATTTGCATTACTTTTAAATGAAATACGTTTAATGTGGGCTAAAAAAACTATTCAAACAATTGTATATCTACCACATTTTTTATCATGGGCAGTTTTAGCAGCAGTAGTTGTTAATATTTTTGATCTTAATGGTCCAATAAATGGGCTTCTAGGTCTATTTGGAATAAAGTCAACCATGTTTTTGGTAAGTAATCATTGGTTTAGACCAATTTTAATTGGTACAGATGTATGGAAAGAATTTGGATATGGATCAATTGTATATCTTGCGGCATTAACAGGAATTGACCCAGGATTATATGAAGCAGCTTCTATTGATGGTGCTAATCGACTTAAGCAGCTAGTACATGTAACTTTACCGGGAATTATGCCTATTATTATGCTTATGATTGCTATGAATTTAGGAAATATTTTAAATGCTGGATTTGATCAGGTATTTAACTTATATAATCCAATTGTATATCAAACCGGGGATATCATCGATACCTATGTATATCGTGTTGGTTTAGTAGGAATGCAGTATAGTTTTGCAACAGCAGTAGGTTTATTAAAATCAGTAGTAGGATGCATATTATTATTATCTGCCAATAAATTATCTAAGAAGTTAGCAAACATGCAAATATTCTAAACTAATACTTTAGAGGAGGAATTATTATGTTAAAATCAAAAAGTTTTCAAAGTAGATTGGCAGATATTTGTATATGGATTGTTATTCTGATCTTCACAGTAATTTGTCTTTTCCCACTAATTAATATGGTTGCTATCTCTTTTAGCAGTAAATCAGCTGCAGCAGCTAATAGAGTAGGGCTCCTTCCAATTGGATTTACACTTGATTCTTATAAAAGCTTATTGAAAGAAACACAATTCTGGCGTTCCTTTGGTATATCTGTAGAGAGAGTTGTTATTGGTACAGCTCTGAATTTAATATTATCAATTTTAATGGCATATCCTTTATCAAGGACAAAACGGGAATTTAAATCAAGAAGTATTTATATGAATCTTATGGTATTCTCCATGCTATTTTCTGGTGGTATGGTACCTATCTTTATTACAATTAAAAATTTGCATTTACTTGATACTATTTGGTCTTTAGTTTTACCTGGTGCTGTTAATGTCTTTAATACAATTTTATTGATGAATTTTTTCAGAAGTGTACCAAAATCATTAGAGGAAGCAGCAGAAATTGACGGATGTAGTAAGTGGAAAATCTTATTTCAGATTTATCTTCCTATTTCTCTTCCAGCATTAGCTACAATTGCACTTTTTAGTATAGTAGGTCACTGGAATGATTTTTTTGGAGGATTATTATATATAAACAAAGCAGCAAATTATCCATTACAAACATATATACAACAATTAAATGTAGATGTTACTAAGATTACAAATGCATCACAATTACAAAGTGTTGCAGATATTTCTAATAAAACATTGAACTCGGCAAAAATTGTTATATCAACTATTCCATTATTAATAATCTATCCGTTTTTACAGAAGTATTTTGTAAAAGGCATGGTTATTGGTTCTGTAAAAGAGTAGGAAGGTTATAGAGTGTAGTTAAATAATTTTTATAACGAAAGGTAGGAAATGAAATGAATCAAGAAAAAATTTGGTGGAAAGAAAGTGTTGTATATCAAATATATCCAAGAAGTTTTAAAGATAGCAATGGAGATGGAATTGGGGATTTAAAAGGTATTATTGAAAAATTAGATTATTTAAAAGATTTAGGGGTCACGATGCTATGGTTATCACCTGTATATAAATCACCGAATGAAGATAATGGATATGATATTAGTGACTATCAAGATATAATGGACGATTTTGGAACTATGAAGGATTTTGATGAACTACTTAGTGAAGCTCATAAAAGAGGAATTAAGATCATCATGGATTTAGTTGTAAATCACACTTCAGATGAACATAAATGGTTTATAGAAAGCAAAAAATCTATGGATAATCCATATCGTGAATATTATATCTGGAGAAAAGGTAAAGATGCTGCAGAACCAAATAACTGGGGCTCGTGGTTTGGTGGAAGAGCATGGGAATATGATAAGAAAAGCGATATGTACTATCTGCATATCTTTGCAAAAAAACAGCCAGACTTGAATTGGGATAATCCGAAAGTTCGAGATGAAGTATTTAATATGATGACATGGTGGCTTGATAAAGGCATCGATGGTTTTCGTATGGATGTTATAAGTCTTATTTCTAAGGTCAAGGGATTACCAGATGGGGATACTCATGGTGGGGTATATGGAGATCTAGCACCTTATTGCATTCATGGACCTCATGTTCATGATTATTTAAAAGAGATGAACGAAAGGGTATTATCTAAATATGATATTATGACTGTTGGTGAAGCAACTGGGGTTACCATAGAAGAAGCAAAAAAATATGCAGGATATGATAGTAGAGAATTAAATACAGTATTTCAATTTGAACATATGGATTTAACTAATGGAGAGTACGGAAAATGGAGTAATAAGAAATTCTCACTTGTAGAGCTTAAAAAAGTTTTTGATAAATGGCAAAAAGGATTAAAAGGGAAAGTATGGAATTGTCTGTTTTGGAGTAATCATGACCAGCCAAGAGCAGTATCACGTTTCGGAGATGATTCACCTGAATATAGAGAAGTCTCTGCAAAAATGATTGGAACTTGTCTTCATATGCTACAAGGTACTCCTTATGTGTATCAGGGAGAAGAATTGGGAATGACTAATGTAAAGTTTAAATCTCTTGATGAATATAGAGATATTGAAACAATTAATAGTTACAATGAAAATGTTTACGATAAGGGATTGGAGCCAGAGATTATGATGGATTATATCTATCATGTAAGCCGTGATAATGCCAGAACACCTATGCAGTGGGATGATACAGAAAATGCTGGTTTTACAGAAGGAACTCCATGGATAAAAGTTAATGATAATTATGAAGAGATTAATGCAAAGACTCAAGTAAATGACGAAAATTCTGTTTATAATTACTATAAGAAGTTAATTTCTCTTCGTAAAGAGTATGAAATTATCATATATGGTGACTACGAATTATTATTACCAGAGGACAAAAATATCTATGCCTATATAAGAAACTTAAATAATGAGAAATTATTGGTAATATGCAATTTTTCCAAGTATATTATGGATTTTGAAGTACCAAAAGAATTAAAGGGAAAAGAAGCAGAAATGTTAATATCAAATTATCCTGAAGAAAAAATTGTGGACAATATCAGCTTAAGACCTTACGAAACAAGAGTATACAAGTATTAAATTAATAGAATGTCGTAAAGAAAGGATATATGAATAGAATTAGAGGATGGTTGAAAGAAAGCATAAGCATATTAAATAAATATATCCATGTGGTTTTTATGAAAGCAAAAGAAGCTGAATAATTTATTTTATTCAGCTTCTTTTAGATAATATGGATTAAAAATTTTAAGTAAATAATTTCTCATAATAAGTATAGACATTTATGGGAAAAGGGTGTATTATAAAAATAAGTTAAACGTTTACTAAATGAGGTGAATAGTATGGTATCCATATTTAATAAGCCAACAATAAAAGATGTAGCCAAAAAATCAAATGTATCTGTAGCCACTGTTTCCAGAATATTAAATAATCTGGAGGGTTATTCTGAAGCAACTCGTAAAAAAGTTATGCAGGTAGTTGATGAAATTGGTTATCAAAGAAATGATGTTGCTAGAAATTTAAAAATAAAGAGTACTCATACTATTGGGGTGTTACTTCCTAATGTTAGCACTAATTTTTATATGGAGATTCTAACAGGAATAGAAGAGTCTGCACATGTTAAAGGCTATAGTGTGATAATATGCAATGCAGGAGATAATGGTAAAAGAACTGAGGAATATGTGAGGGTGATGATAGAAAGACAAATAGATGGAATAATTGTATGTAGTTTGCCACCTGAAAAGAGTCTTATAAAAAAGATAATAGGAGTTAATATTCCAGTGGTTCTTGTCTCTACAGTATATAATGGATACTCTATACCATATATAAAAGTGGATGATTATAAAGCGTCCTATGCTGCTGTAGAATACTTAATCAAAAGTGGCCATAAAAAGATAGCTATGATAGGTGGACCAAAAGAGGATTCAATAGCTGGTTTCCCACGTTTAAAAGGTTTTACTCAGGCCTTAAAGGATAATAAACTCAATGCAGAAGAAAGTCTTATAAAAAACTATGGTTTTAGTTTTCAGGATGGTATTACAAGTATGGAGGAACTTCTAAGGGAAAAGGAAGAATTTACAGCAATTTTTGCTGCTTGTGATGATAGTGCAGTTGGAGCTCTTTCAGTAGCGCATAACAGAGGATTAAAAGTACCCGAGGATATTTCTATTATTGGTTATGATAATACAAAGGTAGCCGAAATGGCTTATCCACCTCTAACTACATTGGCACAGCCATTTTATGAAATGGGAGAGAAGGCGGTGGAAATGCTCATTAAAAGGATAAGCTTAGAAGATGAGGTTCAAAATGTAATTATGCCTTTTAAAATAATTAAGAGAGATACTGTAAAAAGAACATAGTAAATTTTTGTTCTTTGTGTAAACGATTAATCATAAATAAGTTTAAAGCAAAGTGTTACTTTAAATATATTATATTGAAACTAGGGTTAAAGTAGTTTTACATAATAATATAGTACATCAAAGAAAACTATTATCTCAATTATGTATAATATAAATTAATGTGATTATACTCAATTAATTGTATACTTTACGTAAACGATTAACATACATAACTAGTACTAGTTTTAATAAAGTTAAAAGGTTAGTAATAGTAAATTTTCTTATATAAAAAATCTTATATTTATATAAAATATGGGGAGGGTAAAAATGAATAAAAAATTAAAATTACTAATAACTTTAGGTACAACTCTAATAATGGGTTCAACATTATTAGCAGGATGCAGTACAAGTTCTGCTGATAATGGAAAAGTGCAATTAGAAGTATTCTCAACTAAGCCTGAAAACAAAAATATTCTTCAATCAATGATTAATGATTTTAACAAACAAAATCCTAATATTAATGTTACACTTTCTGCACCGGCGGATGCAGCAACAGTTTTAAAGACAAGACTTACAAAAAATGATGTGCCTGATGTGATGAGTTTAGGTGGAGATGCTAGCAATTACGGTCAACTTGTAGATGCAGATATGCTTTCTGATTTAACTAATGAAAGTTTCACAAAACAGGTTGATAAAGCTTATATTCATATGTTAAGTGAATTAAAAGAAAAACAGGACAATAAAGTTTATGCTATACCCTATGCTACAAATGCAAGTGGTGTTATATACAATAAAGATTTGTTTGCAAAACTTGAATTAAAGGTACCTAAAACTTGGGATGAGCTTATGGCGGTATGTAAACAGATTAAAGCTAGTGGAGGAACACCATTTTACTTAACATTAAAAGATTCTTGGACAGGAATGAATCTATGGAATACTTTAACTAGTAATTTAGAGCCTACTAATTTTGAGAAAAATAGAAAAGAGAATAAAACTACTTTCGCAGCTACTCACGGAGAAATAACAGATAAAATGCTGCAAATAGGAAACAATGCTGAAAAGGATATTTTAGGTGTATCCTATGATGATGGTAATTCGGACTTTTCACAGGGGAAAGCCTTTATGTATGTACAGGGAAATTGGGCTATTAGTGAAATTAAAAAGGGCAACCCTAATATTAAATTAGGAATGTTCCCATTACCTGCTAGAAATGATCCATCCAAAAATAATGTAACATCAGGTGTTGACGTAGCATTTGCTATATCCAAACAATCTAATCATCAGACCGAGGCAAAAAAATTTATAGAATATATGCTTGAAAAACAAAATGTTGATAGATATATAAAAAATCAGTTTGCCTTTTCCGCTGTTAAAGGTGTAGAACAACAGGATAAAAGTGTTACAGAGATTCAGAAGAGTTTAACTGACGGAAAAATTGTAGGATTTCCTGATCATTATTATCCACTAGCTTTTGATGGAGCAAGTTTGGTTCAAGGTTTATATAGTAAAAAAAGTAAAATTGAATTTCTAAAAAAATTAGATATAGAATATGACAAAGCTAACAATAGATAAAAATGCTGCAGAATGAGTTTTTAGACTATGATAATTTATTAAATGTACTAATGCAAAAAATAATTATATGTAAATTTTTACAATAGGAAGGTGAAAAAATTGAAAAGTAAAAAAGCTTTTTATTTTATGACTATACCTGCAGTTGTATTATTTTTTATATTTCATACAATGGCACTTTTTAAAGGTATATTTTATAGTTTTACTAATTATAAGGGATTTGGAAGTTGGACTTTTGTAGGACTTAAAAATTACATTTCGGTATTTCATGATAGTAATGTTTTAAGTGCATATGTATTTACATTTAAGTTTGCCATTTTAACTACTATTATAGTAAATATAGTTAGTCTTTTAATAGCTGTAGGATTAAATTCAAAAATTAAGTTTAAGAATACATTAAAAGCAGTATATTTTATACCTAATATACTAGGGGCTTTAATAGTAGCCTTTATATTTAATTTTGTATTTGCACATGTAATACCTAATATAGGACAATCGCTAAATATGGCAGCACTTAGCAAGAATATTTTAGGAGATGCAAATCTTGCATGGATTGGAATTGTATTTGTTGCCGCATGGCAAGCTATTGCATTTAATACAATAATATATATATCAGGGCTTCAAACTATTGATACTGAGGTATATGAAGCTTGTGAAATTGATGGTGCTAATAGCTGGCATAGATTTAAAGATATAATATTTCCTCTTATAGCTCCATTTTTTACTATAAATATGGTTTTATGTATGAAGAATTTTTTAATGGTATTTGATCAAGTAGTTGCAATGACTGGTGGAGGACCAGGGGGGGCCACTCAATCTATATCTTATGTTATATATAATGGTGGGTTTAATCAGGGAAGCTTTGCTTATCAATCTGCTAATGCAGTTATATATTTTGTTGTAATTGTAGCTATATCACTATTTCAGCTTAGAGTGCTTGAAAAAAGGGAGGAGAGGGTATTATGAAGAAAAAAAGTATAAATTGGGTTTCAACTACAATACTGATAATTGTTGCCTTGGTAACTATTGTATTGCCATTATATGTTACAGTTTTAATAGCTATAAAATCACCAAGCGAAATGATTCCAAATGCACTATCATTACCGAAAACATTACATTTTGAAAACTTTTCACAGGCTATTAAAATGACAAACTTTTTTTCAGCGTTAAAGAATAGTCTTATAATAACAGTATCTGTATTGATTTTAACAATACTTTCGAATTCTTTAGTTGCCTATGCTATAGCTAGAAATAGACACAAAAAATTCTTTAGTGGTTTATATTACTATTTTGTAAGTGCTATGTTTGTACCATTTCCAATAATAATGCTGCCACTTGTTAAACAGGTAAGTAGTGTTCATATGGACAATATAATTGGAATCATATTTGTATATGCTGTTTTCGGTTTACCTTTTAATATTTTTCTATATACAGGTTATATTAAATCTATTCCTAAGTCATTGGAAGAGGCTGCAATAATAGATGGAGCTACAACATTTCAAGTGTTTAGACATGTAATATTTCCACTATTAAAACCTATAAATGCAACTGTTGCCATAACTACTTGTTTGTGGACATGGAATGATTTTTTGATGCCACTTATACTTCTAAGCAAAGAAAGTATGGCTACACTACCTTTAGTTCAATATGTATTTAAATCACAATTTGCCACTAATTATAACTTAGCTTTTGCTTCATATCTATTAGCATTATTACCACTGCTTATAGTTTATATATTTGCACAGAGATGGATTCGAGATGGTATTACTACTGGAGCTGTAAAATAGAAAGGGGATTGATAAAATGAATAAAACATGGTGGAAAGAGGGAGTAGTTTATCAAATATATCCAAGGAGTTTTAAGGATTCCAATGGAGATGGAATAGGAGATTTAAAAGGTATCATAGAAAAACTGGATTACTTAAAAAATTTAGGTGTTAACATTATATGGTTGTGTCCAATTTATAAATCACCAAATGATGATAATGGATATGATATAAGCGATTATAGAAATATAATGGATGAATTTGGAACTAAAGAAGATTTTGATCAATTACTTAAAGAAATTCATTCAAGAGGTCTTAAATTAATAATGGATTTGGTAGTAAATCACACCTCTGATGAACATAATTGGTTTGCAGAAAGCAGAAAGTCCAAGGACAATGAATATAGAGATTATTATATATGGAAAGATGGAAAAGGTGATAATCCACCAAATAACTGGGGCTCATTTTTTAGTGGATCTACTTGGAAATATGATGAGACTACAAAACAATATTATCTTCACCTATTTTCCACAAAACAACCAGATTTAAATTGGGAAAATAAAAAAGTTCGTAATGAAGTGTATGATATGATGAAATTCTGGCTGGATCAAGGTATAGATGGTTTCAGAATGGATGTTATAAATTTAATTTCAAAGGTACCGGGTCTTCCAGAGGGTGAAAAGTCAGAGGGAGCACTATATGGAAATGGTTTTCCTTTTACTGCTAATGGACCAAGGGTACATGAATATTTACAGGAGATGAATAAAGAAGTACTTAGTAAGTACGATATTATGACAGTAGGAGAAACTCCTGGAGTTAATCCTGAAATTGCAAAGCTTTATGTAAATAATAATAGAAATGAATTGAATATGTTATTTCAATTTGAACTTATGGATATAGATTCTGGAGTTAAAGATAAATGGGATATTGCACCATGGAAATTAACAACTTTTAAAGCCATAATGTATAAATGGTATGTTGGATTAAAAGATAAAGGATGGAATTCATTATTCCTAAATAATCACGATCAGCCAAGAATGGTATCTCGTTTTGGTAATGATGAAAAATATAGAGTAGAATCTGCTAAAATGCTAGCTACATTTCTTCATACTTGGCAGGGAACACCGTATATATACCAAGGCGAAGAAATTGGAATGACCAATGTAAAATTTAAGGATATAAAAGATTACAGAGATATTGAAATTATAAATATGTTTAAGGAAAAATCAGCACAGGGAATAGATAAAGATATACTAATGAATGCCATATATGCAAAGGGTCGAGATAATGCCAGAACACCTGTACAATGGGATTCATCTGATAATGCAGGATTCACAGAAGGAGAGCCTTGGATTGCTGTAAATTCAAATTACAAAGAAGTAAATGTTGAGAAAGCATTAGAAGACAAAAATTCTATATTTTACTATTATCAAAAGCTCATTAAACTTAGGAAAGAAAATGAAATAATAGTATATGGCGATTTAGAAATTCTAGATAAAGAAAATGAAAATATATTTGCTTATACCAGAAGTTATAATGGTGAAAAGCTTATTGTCATACTTAATTTTTATGAAGGAAGCCCTGAATTTAAGCTTAATGAGAATTTTGAAAATGAGAAAATTCAACTATTGATAAGCAATTATGATGTAGAGGATAATGGTGTAAATAATATAGTATTAAAACCTTATGAAGCAAGAGTATATAAGATTAGCTAATTTGTATTTAATAAGGCATATGTAAGTAAATAACAAACTAGTATACTGACTAGTTTGTTATTTACTTACATATGCCTAAAATAAGGATAAATTTCATTTGTTAATAAGATGCAGTAGAAATATTATAAAAAAACTTTAACTAATTATTCAAAAAACTAGTAGATAATTGAGCGAAATTTACAATTGATAATAGAAATAACTCAATGTTATAATTAAAAGCATGATGTTGTTTCTAAAACGATACCATTATGTTTATCAGATGACTAGTGGCTTGTAATACTATAACAGCTGCATGTCTATGGATAATTTATCGTAAAATTCATTGATGGTAATATAAATTTAAGAAAATACTAAGTATTGGAGTGAATAATTAATGGCAAAAGAATATGTTATAGGAATAGATTTAGGGGGAACTAAAATCTGTGGAGCATTATCAGACGTGGATGGAGATGTATTAAGTCAGCATACAATTGCTACTAATGCTTTTGAAGGTGAAGAAGCAGTACTTGGAAGAGTAATCAGTGTTATTGAAAAAATATTGAGCGATGGAGATAAGAAACCGGAAGAGATTAAAGCTATAGGCATAGGTTCTCCAGGGCCACTGGATGCTGAAAAGGGAATAATAATAACCACACCAAATCTTCCATTTAAGAATTTTAAATTGGTAGCTCCTATAAAAGAAAAATTTGGAGTGCCTACTTATCTTGATAATGATGGAAATGTAGGAGCAATTGGTGAATTCATATTTGGTGCAGGTCAAGGTACAAAGAATATGATTTTTATAACAGTAAGTACTGGAATTGGAGGAGGCGCTATATTAAATGGACAAGTGTATAGGGGTAACACCTGTAATGCTCTTGAAATAGGACATATGACTCTTGAAAAAGATGGGCCAAGATGTAACTGTGGAAATTATGGTTGTGCAGAGGCACTTGCATCAGGAACTGCTATAGGCAAAAGGGCAAAAGAAGCAATTTTAAATGGGGAAGATACAATATTAAAAACCTATGAAAATGTAACTTCCTATGAGACATTTCAAGCAGCAAAGAAGGGTGATGCAGTAGCTTCAAAGATTCTGGATACTAGCCTTAATTATTTAGGTATATGTGTTGCTAACATGATAACAATATTTGATCCAGAAATAGTTATTATCGGCGGAGGAGTATC
>NZ_BAEV01000095.1 GCF_000246895.1 Clostridium arbusti SL206
TTTCTGCTACTTGACATAATTAACATCTCCTTTCTGATATTATGTTATGTGGTTTTGATAAACTTATTCTAGGTAATTAAAGGACAAGTTGGAAGTGAAAAATATAATAAACAACAATTTCTAATCAAACAATATATTATTTTATATTGCCAATATATTGTTTGATTAGAAATTGTAGTATAATTTATATGTTGAAATTAAAGTTACATATTCAATTTTCATTTATAACTAATAATATTAATTAAGCTTATAATTTTATATTTAATTTATAAATAATTTCATATAACTTGTAATGAAAAAATGAAAAGGAGAAATATTATATGGGCAGTATTGGAATATTGGTTTTGCTTATTTTAGGAATAATTCTTTTTATTTTAGGAAATAAAAAACAAAATACTAAAATAAAAAGAATAGGTATTATACTGATTTTATTTGCCATTGCAGTAGGGGTTCCAAGTTTGGTAAAAGGGTTTAAAGATGGTTTTATGTCTGGATTAAATAATTAATATAATCTTTGTAATGATAACTAAAAATATTTAATCAATATTAAAAAAGGTGTTGTTTTAAGACGAAATTAATGTGGACTTAAAAATATATAACTTATAATAGAATAAAAAAACACTATAAAACTTATTGTATTTTAATAGTTTTAAATTTTGATTATTAAGTTTTATGAATAACATCTTTAATAAAAATGCCTTATGATATATTTCATTGAGAAGTTATAGTATAATTTCTATAAAACCTTTAATATTTTTTCTATATCTTGCTTAGAGCTTTCAGAAGTTGAATTATTAACTACATGTAAGCATTCAATCTTTGGTAATGAAAAATTTTGGGACTTTATATATTCATCCCAGTTAGCTAGTTTCCAAGTATCTCTATCTGAATTTCTTTTTAACATTCTTTTATGTGAGACTTCAGGATCACAGTCAATCCAAACAGGTACAAGTTCAGCATTGTAGGTTTTAAGCTTTTCTTTTAAATTATCAATATATTTTTTATCTCTCAGTTCTTTTGAAAATGGTGCATTGAGGATTATATGTTCATTAAAAAGTAAACTTTCAAAAGTAATTTGTAATATGGCCTCATATTCTGCATCTCTTAAATATTTTTCAAAGAATTTTGAATCTCTATTATAGGGTTGATTTCCTGCCTTAAAGACCATTTTAGATAATGGGATTATAGAATCCTTATCTAAATATACAGGATTATTTAGTCGTTTTGCTAACTCCATAGATATGTAAGTTTTTCCACAGCCTGGGGGAGAACCTACAAGTATTAAGTATTTAGTCATTTCTTAGCACCTTCCTTTTATAAAAAATTTAGATTCAGTGAATATTACTATTATTATATATTATTTGTATATATTTATTTATAACAGATCAAAAATTGTAAGAAAGCTAATCTAGATGCAGATAAAATAAATAAGATTAAAAAACTTAATCCAATATACATAGAGCATAATAAGGAATATTTATACGAATATATTGAAAATTTAAAGACTAAAAATATATTTTTAATTTAGGAATTTAATTTGATATTTTGTTCAAAAATATAGTTTTGTTTGAATAATTCAGAATCTTTATTGTATAGTTAAACTTTTAATTAAGTGTTGACAAAAATCTATAATTGGAATAATATAGGTATATTGAATTTCATACTTTTTAAATAGGAATAGTAAGAAATGCTATTCGTTATTGAATATTTCTTTGTTAAGGTTATATAAAAAGAATAAATATTAGATTTTTCTTACAAAGTTGACCAGAAAAACTGGAGACTGAGTATTAATTTACTTAGTCTCTTTTTGTATTTAAAAAGTAGGTAAGATGTAAACGTAGATAATCCTCATATGTTATTTACATATAAGGTTAAGGGGATGAGGTTAATTGATAAAAATTAATAATCTAAATAAAAGCTTTAATACTCCATATGGGAAAATTGATGTACTTAAAAATATCAATTTAGAAATTAAAAAAGGAGATATATTCGGAATTATTGGTTTTAGTGGAGCAGGTAAATCTACAATGATAAGATGTATTAATAGATTAGAGGAACCAGATAAAGGAAGTATCATTATAGGAAATAAAGAAATCACTGCTATGAGTAAAAATGAGTTAAGAGAAATTAGAAAGAAGATAGGAATGATTTTCCAAAATTTTAGCCTATTTGACTCTAAAACAGTATTTCAAAATGTAGCTTTTCCATTACAAATTGCTGGATATCCACGTAAAAAGATTAAGGATAGGGTATATGAGATACTAGAACTAGTTGATTTAAAAGATAAGATAAATGCTTATCCATTACAATTAAGTGGGGGACAAAAACAGAGGGTAGGTATAGCTAGAGCACTAGCTAATGAACCAGATGTTTTGCTGAGCGATGAAGCAACTTCAGCTTTAGACCCACAAACAACTTTTTCTATTCTTGAATTATTGAAAACTATAAATAAAAAATTGGGTTTAACTATAGTTATGATAACTCATGAATTAGAAGTAGTTAAATATATCTGCAATAATATGGCTGTAATTGAAAATGGACATATTGTAGAGCGTGGAGCAACAGAACTTGTATTTTCTAATCCTAAAAGCGAAACGTCACAGAAATTTGTCAGTATAATGAATAGTTTAAATATAAAGAATACTTGTATAGGTGGTGATGGCATATGAGTGATGATTTAGTAGATATACTTTTAACTGGACTTGGAGAGACAATTCACATGGTTATTATTTCAGGGCTTATAGCTTTAGCCATTGGATTACCTTTAGGAATTATACTTGTGGTTACAAAAAAAGGACATATTTTAGGATGTAACGGAGTCAATAAAATTTTAAGTACAATAATTAATGCTATCCGTTCACTTCCATCTATAATATTAATTGTTATTTTACTTCCATTATCAAGATTGATTGTAGGAACAACCCTTGGAACGAATGCTGCAATTGTTCCTATATCTATTGGAGCTGCACCTTTTTTAGCAAGAATAATAGAAAACTGTGTGGAAGAAGTTGAATGGGATAAAATTGAAGCTGCCGAAGCAATGGGAGCAAGACCCTATGAAATTATATTAAAAGTTTTAATTCCAGAGGCACTTCCTGCACTAGTCAGAGGCGTTACAATTTCAATAATAGCAATAATAGAATTTACTGCTATAGCAGGTGCCATAGGCGCAGGGGGATTGGGAAGTATAGCTATACGTTTTGGATATCAAAGATTTAGAAATGATATTTTAGTAGCTACAGTAATAATATTAATAGTTTTAGTACAATTAATTCAGTTTACTGGAGATTTTATCTCTAAGTATATAAATAAGAAGAGATATAAAGTAGATGAGAGATGAAGGGGGTATTTTTTATGAAAAAGAGATTTTTAACAGTGGTAATTAGTGCAGTGGTAGCAATGGGGATTTTAGCAGGATGCAGTAATAATAGTAGTAATAACTCTACTAATGCTTCTGGTAGTGGAACGAAGGAAGTTACACTTACGGTTGGAGCAGCGGCTGAACCTCATGCAGTACTGCTTAACCATATTAAACCTGAATTAAAAAAGCAAGGAATTAATTTAGTTGTAAAAGTGCTAGATGATGAAAGCCAATTAAATCCTGCATTGCAAGATAAACAAATTGATGCAAATTATTTTCAGCATGTACCTTATTTAGATTCTGTTTCTAAGGAAAAAGGTTATGATTTTGCAGTAGTTGGTAAAATACATGTTGAGCCAATAGGGTTTTACTCTAGCAAAATTAAGTCGATTAATGATTTAAAGAATGGATCCACTATAGGAATACCAAATAACCCTTCTAATGAATACAGAGCATTGGCACTGCTACAGTCTAAAGGATTGATAAAATTGAAAAGTGGAATTGAAAACTATAGCGCTACACCTAAAGATATTGCAGAAAACCCTAAGAATCTTAAATTTAGTGAAGTGGATTCTGCTCAGCTTCCTAGATCTTTACCAGATTTAGATGGTGCAATAATAAACACTAATATTGTTATAGAAGCTAAAATAGATCCGAATACTGCACTATTTAGAGAAGATGCAAACTCACCCTATGCCAATGTAATAGTTGTAAGAAAAAGTGATGAAAATAAAAAGGAAATTAAAGCACTTGTTTCAGCATTACAGACTGATGATGTGAAAAAGTTTATAAAAGAAAAGTATGGAGTAGCTGTAGTTCCAGCTTTTTAATTAAATTATAATAGCTGATATAAATATATACTACAAGTCATTGTAGACTCTATAACTATTTTCTTGAAATTTAGCCCTAAGGGGCTATTTTTTATTGTTATAAAAAATAGTTTAATACAAATACTAAAAGTAATATGGAGGTGATGTATTTTGAAACAGAAAAAAGTTACAATAATTATTGCATTAATATTAGCTATTTCGTTTATTTCACTTTTTTTAATTCAATACTTTATATTTTACTCTAGTAAATCTACGTTCCCAGAAATGATAGAGGAAGTAGTAGAGTATTCTAGTAAAAATCAATGGGATAAAGCAAATGAAACATTGATGAAAGTTGAGAAAAAATGGAATGAGTCTCAGTTTGTAATCGCTATTAAATATGCAGATCAAGACTATTCTCTTTTAAATATACAGTTTGCTAGATTAAGGGGGGCAATTAACACTAAAGATGTTCATAGTGCGGAGAAAGAAGGAAAAGCATGTATTTTCATCTTTAAGAATATAACATCTATTTCACCTACCCCATAGAAAGGAGTTTTATTATGCTTAGTTTATTAGTGTATATAATAAGAAGTTTTGTACTTATATTGACAATATGGTTTATATGTAATTTTATAGGTAAGAAATCTTTAGCTCAGTTCACACCCTATGACGTTGCAGTACTTTTTATTATTTCAAATGTTATTTCTCAACCTATTGTAAATAAAGATCTATTTAAGACTTCGGCTGGAGTAATAGTTTTAGCTATTAGTATAGTGATAATATCAAAATTATCTCTTAATAAAAAATTTTATGGAATTGATGGTATGCCAAGTGTACTAATAGCTAATGGAAAACTTATTAAGAAAGAATTAAAAAGAAACAATATAAATCTATATACTCTCCTATCTATGCTGAGAGTTCAAGGATATAATAAGGTTGCTGATGTTAATTACGTTATACTTGAACCAAGCGGAGATATATCCGTAATACCTAAAAGTAGTGCAAGACCGGCTACTACAAGCGAAATGAATTTAACTTTCCCAGAGGAAGGTCTTACCTTTGCAGTTATTGTGGAGGGCAAAATAAATAAGAATATATTAACTTACGCAAAAATTAATGAGGATTGGCTTTTGCGTGAGCTACATAAAAACTACAAGGCAAAACCAAAAGATGTATTTTATGCAGAGATTGATTCTGATAAGAAGTTATATGCTGATCTTTATAAACAGACTTCTTAGATTTATTATATAGTCTTATTCCATTTAAATTTTAACAGCTATTATCTAGGGACGTAATGATGTTATATTTATTTTTACCAAGTAAAATTTATATGAGAATCCTTTTAATGCCCCTATTCATCAGAGATTAGAAAGATTTTCCCCTTTATCTTAAAAAATGAAAAAATCGTTGGTAAAGTCTTAATAAAACCCTTTATTATCATGGCTTAAACCATTATAAAACTTTTATTGTATTTAGAATACCACCGATTTTACCCAACATCATAAACTTAAGGAAACCTGATAAACAAAAATGTTATATCAAATTCCCTAATAATGTCTATATTATTGAATGATTTTTAATACAAGGCAAGAGCCTAGAGATTTCAATCTAGGCTCTATTTTACTCTAATATAATTAAAATTTGCTAAACATGAATTTCCTTAGGTTCTTCATTAATTAACTCAAGAATATCTTCAAGTTTGAAACCTAATAGTATTTCTTTTCTAATTACATCTCTAAGAGTTGTTTGAACAGATTTATCAATTAACAACAAAGATTCCAATACATCATCGTCGCATTTATCATCATGAAGTATAGCTTGAATTTTTTCACCCTCAGCATTAATAATATGGGCTAATCCTAATTCTTCTAGTGCAACAGAAGATAATAGTAAATTGATTACTTCATTTCTAGTTAAAGTAATTTTTGGATCTACATCAGGAACATTTGGCATACCCATTTTAATCCACCCTCCAATCAATATATAATATGCAGAAAGATAAAAAAGTGTATAAGATTAATAGCATGATCATTTAAAATATTTATACATAAAATAAAAGCCTAGGATAGCAATCTAGGCTTTTGAAGATGGAGCTACTTATGACAAAAATCACTCATTTAAGATTATTGACAGATATTTGGAATGTATTCAGATGTATTTAAATAGAGCAAAGAATCCAGATGGTACAGTCTTTTCTACGTTGAGCCTTAACAGATGTATCTAAATTTAGCAATCACAATAAACCTCTTAACCTCTAAAATATCTGTATAAGGCATATTCAAATAAATAACTAGTCAGTATGCTAGTATATTTGACTTACTATTTATTTTCATATACCTAACTAATTTTAAAATATATGATAAATATCTAAAATTATATAAAATAGTCTATGTAAACGCTATAAAAATGTTATAATTATTTAATATAGAGGATATACAAAGTTCAGGATTAGGGGGAGAGAAATTAGCATGAATAAAAAAATGATATTTTTTGATATTGATGGTACTATAGTAACCGAAAATACGCATATATGCCCTGAAAGTACCGTAAATGCAATAAAAAAGGCTCGTGAAAATGGTCATTTAACTTTTATTAACACTGGTAGAACCTTTTGTAATGTAAATGAAGAAATACGCAATATTGGATTTGATGGATGTGTTTGTGGATGTGGAACATATATTAACTATAAGGGAAAAGAGCTTTTATATAGAGCTGTACCACATGAGAGTTGTGTTGATATTGTACAAAAGGTACGTGAATTCAAAGTGGAAGCGCTTTTTGAAGGTTTAAATGACATTTTTTTTGATCAATCAAAAGCTGCCACTGATGATATAGTTCAGCTAAAAGCTCAATTTGGTGCACAGGGACTTGATGTTTCAAAATCTTGGGATGATCCGGAACTTGTTTTTGATAAATTTGTTATATGGTTAAATGAAGATAGTAATTATGAAAGTTTTTATTCTTATATTACTAAGGATTTTGATTATATTGATAGAGGTAATAATTTTGGAGAGATTGTTCCTAAAGGATATTCTAAGGCAACTGGAATTAAATTTCTTCAAGAATATTTTAATATACCATTAGAAGACTGTTATGCAATTGGTGATAGTTCCAATGATTTACCAATGCTTGAATATGTTCCTAATAGCATTGCTATGGGTAATGGAACACCATTTTTGTTTGATTCTGTATCATTTGTTACAAAGGATATAGAGGATGATGGAATTGAACATGCATTAACACATTATGGAATTATATAGAAATTAAGAGTTAATAGATTTAAGCTGACTGTTAGGATGTTTTTCTGGTCACAAAATATTCATGTAAAATGTTTACAGTTTATATTTGAATGTTTTGACAGTAATAAATATGAATACTATACTTAAATTAAAAATATTTTATTATCTTAGGAGTTGTAAATATGAAAAATACAGTATTTTTAAATTCTAAAAAATTGAATTTCGATAATAACATTAATTTTTCTAATCTAAACAATTTTACTAAAGTTACACAATATGATAGTAGTATTGAAAGTGAAATACTTGGGAAAGTTAAAGGACAGAATATAGTAGTAACTAAGGAACTACCTCTAAGTGGAGAATTAATAGCTAAATTTCCATCATCTGTGGAACTTATCTGTGAAGCTGGTACAGGCTATAATAATATAGATATAAAAGCTGCAAGAGAAAAGAATATTACTGTATGTAATGTTCCTGGTTATAGTACTGATGCTGTAGCACAACTTGTTGTAGCTTTTATATTAAATTTAAGTTCATCACTTTCAAAGCAGCAAGTTATGATTAAACAAAATAATTTCGATAATTTTAGTAAGGATTTACAAGTACCTCACTTTGAGATAAGTGGAAAAACTTTAGGGGTAATCGGAGCAGGTGCTATAGGACAGCGTGTAATAAAAACCGCACTAAGCTTAGGGATGAAGGTATTAGTACACAATAGAAGTGTAAAAGCTATTGATAATGTTGAGTTTGTTTCTTTAGAGGAATTACTTAAAAAGAGTGATTTTGTAACACTTCATTGTGCACTTACAAAAGATACAAAATATCTTATAGATACTAATAAATTAAAGCTTATGAAGGCTTCTGCATTTATTATAAATACAGCAAGAGGAGCTATGATAAAAGAATCAGATTTAATTGAGGCCCTTAGAAATAAAAAAATTGCGGGAGCAGCCTTAGATGTTCAATATCCAGAACCACCAGCTTTTGATAATCCACTTTTTTCTATGGATAATGTGATTTTGACTCCACATATAGGGTGTAAATGTATTGAGTCAAGGCAAAGGCTTCTTGAACTTTTAGGTGGAAATATAGAGGCTTATATAAATGGTAAGGCAATTAATGTAGTTAACTTATGATATAGATTCGTTTAATAAGAAATAAAGTACTAACTTTTTATGTTGGTACTTTATTTCTTTATTTATATACTAAAAATAATTTAAGATAGATAATGTTATTTTTTACTATGATAGGATTAATGTAATAATTATAAATGGTGAAACATATGTTAAAATGTATATTTATAAAAATATACTAATAAGATAATAGTATATTTTATATGTAAGTGAACTGGTTTCAGTAAGCTGAAACATCGGGAAATCAGGTAGGTACTCTACGTCATATGATTGAAAAGTCCCACCTACGATTGGCTTAGAGGTGGAGGTATTAACCTTTAATGCATGAAAAGATAAAAAATGAGATGATTTATGTTAATCGATAAATAATAAAAGATTGATATTTTATCTAAGGATTTTTTAACAATTTAGTAAAAATATTGATAAGGTTTAGCAATTCAAGTAAAATAATGTCCGATAGGTAATTAATCTTTCATTTTCATAATATTATTTAAAAGAAAGATTTTATATGAATTGTATATTTTGTCTATTTTAATATGCTAAAAATGGGAGTTAGAATATGATAGGTATATCTAAATTATTATGTGGAACTGAAAGCTTTGGAGATAAATTGCGATATGTTCATGGAGCTAATACACAAAAAAATGGTGTTAGCGAGGGGCGCGGTCCTGTGGTGGTATGGAATTGTACTAGAACCTGTAATTTAAAGTGTAAGCACTGTTATGCTAATTCAGATAGTAAAAGCTATGAGGGAGAACTTAGCACTAAAGAGGCAAAGGCTTTTATTGACAACCTAAGGGAATTCAAAGTACCAGTAATCCTATTTTCCGGAGGTGAACCTCTGATTCGTAGGGATTTATTTGAATTGCTTCAGTATGCAAAAGAAAGAAATATAAGGAGTACCATTTCAACTAATGGTACTCTTATTGATAGGGATATTGCAGTTAAACTTAAACAGTGTGGAGTAGGATATGTAGGTATAAGCCTAGATGGAATTGGGAAGAACCATGATGAATTTAGGGGTACTAAAGGTGCTTTTGAAAGTGCTTTAAAGGGTATTAGAAATTGCAAGAATGCAGGCCAAAAGGTTGGATTAAGATTTACTATAAATAAGCATAACTATAGTGAATTAGAAGATATATTCAATCTCATAAAAGAAGAAAATATTAATCGTGTTTGTTTTTATCATTTAGTGTACTCGGGGCGTGGTAGTTCTATGATTAATGAAGATATATCTCACGATGAAGCTAGAACGGCAATGGAACTAATTACTAAAAAGACTTTGGAATTAGGCAATAAGGTAGAGATACTAACTGTAGATAATCATGCAGATTCAGTTTATCTTTATATGTATGCAAGAGAAAAATATCCTGAATTAGCAGATAACATTATTAAGTTAATGAAAAGTAATGGGGGGAATCGTTCTGGAATAGCTATTGCAAATGTGGACTATAGAGGAAATGTTCATGCAGATCAGTTTACACAGCAATATACTTTTGGAAATGTTAAGGAGAGAAACTTCAGTGAAATTTGGATAGACAATTCTAATAAAATCATGAAGGGTTTAAAGAATAGAAAGGCCATATTAAAGGGAAGATGTGGAAGTTGTAAGTGGCTTGATGTTTGTAATGGTAATTTTAGATCAAGAGCAGAGGCTGTAACAGGAGAGTTTTGGGCATCAGATCCAGCGTGCTATCTTACTAATAAGGAAATAGGTGTATCTGAAAAAATGGGATTAGTCTGAGGAGGATTCATTTATGATTATGTCTTGGAATACTACTAATAAATGCAATATGTATTGTAAGCATTGCTACAGAGATTCTGGAAATAAAGCTAAGAATGAATTAAGTACAGAAGAGGGAAAGTTACTTTTAGATGAAGTAGTAAAGGCTGGGTTTAAGATAATGATTTTCTCTGGTGGGGAGCCTCTTATGCGTCCGGATATTTATGAATTAGTAGAGTATGCAACAAAGATTGGATTAAGGCCAGTGCTCGGAAGTAATGGTACACTTATAACTTTAGAAGTTGCTAGAAAGTTAAAAGCTGCAGGGGTTATGGGAATAGGAATTAGTTTAGATAGTTTAAACCCCGTAAAACATGATGAATTTAGAAAGTATAAAGAGGGTTGGAATAAGGCAGTTACAGGAATGAAGAATTGTAAAGAAGTTAAGTTACCATTTCAGATACACACTACTGTAATGGATTGGAATAAGAATGAAATATTAGATATAACTGATTTTGCTATTAGTATGGGAGCTGTAGCGCACCATATATTTTTTATGGTTCCTACAGGAAGAGGAACTAGTATAGAAAATGAAGTTCTAAGTAAAATGCAGTATGAAAAAACTTTAAAGGATATAATGCTAAAACAGAAAGAAGTATCTATAGAATTAAAGCCTACTTGTGCACCCCAGTTCATGAGAATAGCCAAGGAAAATGATGTTAAAACAAGGTTTAGAAAAGGCTGTATAGCTGGAACTAGTTATTGTATTATAAGTCCTAGCGGGAATGTTCAACCCTGTGCTTATTTAAATTTACCAATTGGAAACGTGAGAGAAACTCCTTTTAGTGAAATATGGAATGATAGTTTGGTATTTAAAAGATTGAGAACTTTAGATTACAAAGGTAAATGTGGTGTTTGTAGTTATAAAAAAGCTTGTGGTGGATGTAGAGCACGTGCAGCTTTTTATAATGATGAAGATATAATGGCTGAAGACATTTGGTGCTTATATTCGGATAATAAGGAGAGAATATAAGTAATGAATAAAGAAAAAAGAGAGGTCCTTAATTTAATACAAAAGCAAATTCCCTTGGATAATAGACCATTCTTAACAATTGCTAGCAAACTTAATATTACAGAAGAAAGAGTTATTAATATTATTAAAGAATTAAAAAAAGATGGTTATATTAGGAGAATAGGTGGGATTTTTAATTCAAAAAAATTGGGATACTGCAGCACATTATGTGCTATAAAAGTACCTTATGAAAGAGTACCTGAGGTGTCAGATTTTATAAACAGTTATAATGGTGTTACGCATAACTATCTACGAAATAATCCTTATAATATGTGGTTTACAGTGATTGCATCATCTGAGGGAGAAATTAAAAGATTTTTAAAAGATGTAGAAACTCATACAGGTATTAATGAAATATTGGAGTTACCTTCAATAGAAGTATTTAAAATTAACGCTACTTTTAATATTAAGGAGTGAGAATATGCTAGATCTTTTAGATATTAACATTATTCGCAAGATACAAGAGGATATTCCTATTGTACAAGAACCTTATAAACAAATAGCTAAAGAGCTTGGGATTTCTGAAGATGAACTGTTAGATAAAATTCATAGACTTTGTAGTAATGGTATTATTCGTAGATTTGGAGCCATTTTAAATCATAGAAACGCAGGATTTACTTCAAATGCTATGGTTGTATGGAATATACCAATGGAAAGAATTAAAGAAGCAAGTAAAATTATGGTGAAGTTTTCATCGGTTAGCCATTGTTATAGACGCCCTATATTTCCGGAGTGGCCTTATAATATTTTTACTATGATTCATGGAGAGACAAAAGAACAATGTGAAAAAATAGTTGAAGAAATTTCAAAGGCTAGCAAGATTAGTGATTATGTAATATTATATAGTACATGTGAACTTAAGAAAACAAGCATGAAATATTTTAATGATGAAATATTTCATAGTGTTTTTTAATACTTATATATAGATATTAAAACAACTCTCGTAGGTATGATGTGTGGAGCATGTATATTCTAAATTTACACAACATACCTGTTTTTGAGAGTTATCTTTAATCTTATATTGTCAATTAGTTTTAATATTCATCCCAGTCGTCATCGAATCCGCCAAATGGGAAAAAGAATGGAAAAATAATAAAAGGAAATTGTTGTCTACGTCTACGTCTTCTACGCCTTCTACGTCTGGGTCTTCCATAGTCTCCCTGCCTATATTCATAATCATCATCTACATCTAGGTATTCATAATCATATGGACTTTCATAGTCATCATATCCATATTCACCTATAGGTTCAGGGTAGTCTCTATAGTTATTACATAGAGGACAATAATATGATGGATAAGTACTGTAATTACAATTTATATCTTGTTGTTCAGAATAATTATTGATTTTCGGATTGTTATTATCGATATTATTATTCACGATATACCTCCATAAAATTTACTATAATTGTATAATATGCATAAACAATATAATTGGTTAGTAATTCAAAATATTAAAATAACAAAGAAAATATTATTATATTGAATGTTTGACAGTAATTTATAATAAATAATGTTAATTAGATAATATTATGTCTAATAATTAATATAAAATACAATATTTTCTCAATTATATTAGTGATAATAGGTAAAAAAATGAAAAATTAATACTTTACATAAAGCTTTATTGATAATGTGATAAAATTATTGACTTTATTTAAGAAACTAAGTAAAATATTACTCAGTGGCAAATTAATCTTTTGTTTTTATTTTAACAATATTATTTAAAGGGGGACTTTATATGAACGTAAATTCAGGCGATACAGCATTCGTCATTATTGCAGCTGCTTTAGTTATGCTAATGACTCCAGGATTAGCATTATTTTATGGAGGTATGGTTAGAAGAAAAAATGTATTGAGTACTACTATGCATAGCTATGCAGCACTTGCAATTGTATCAATTCAATGGATATTTATAGGATACACCTTATGTTTTGGATCCGATATCGGCGGAATAATAGGTAATTTTAAATTTTTGGGATTAGATGGTGTAGGTTTTGCACCAAATGCTGATTATGCAGCTACAATACCACAACAGGTATTTATGTTATTCCAACTTATGTTTGCAATAATAACTCCAGCTTTAATTTCGGGAGCAATTGCTGAAAGAATGAAATTCTTGGCATTTGCATTATTTGTTCTACTATGGACAACATTAGTTTATGATCCAATTGCCCATTGGGTATGGGGAGTAGGCGGTTGGATAAGAACTCTAGGAGCTTTAGACTTTGCAGGAGGAAACGTTGTTCATATAAGTTCTGGTATATCTGGACTTGTAGCAGCAATAGTTCTAGGTAAAAGGAAAAAAATATCAATACCACATAATCTTCCTATGACAATTTTAGGAGCAGCTCTATTGTGGTTTGGATGGTTTGGATTTAATGCAGGAAGCGCATTGGGAATAAATGCGTTAGCAGGAAGTGCATTCCTTACAACTAATACAGCAGCAGCAGCAGCAGCTATAGCTTGGAGTGCTTGTGAGTATATTCATAGAAAGAAAGTTACATCACTAGGCGTTGCTAGTGGAATAATAGCAGGACTTGTATCTATAACTCCAGGTTCAGGATTTGTAACACCAATGGCTTCATTAGTTATTGGATTATTAGGAGGAATTATTTGTTTCTACTCCGTTACAATTATGAAAGCAAAACTTGGCTATGATGATGCTTTAGATGCTTTTGGATGTCATGGAGTTGGTGGAATATGGGGCGGTATAGCTACAGGAATTTTTGCTTCAACAGCAGTAAACTCTGCTGGAGCAAACGGATTATATTATGGAAATATTAAATTATTAGGTGCTCAACTTGTAGCTATTATAGCAACTGTTGCATATTCAGCAATAATGACATTTATCATATTAAAAGTGGTAGATAAGATTATGGGAATCCGAGTAAGTGAAGAAGATGAGCAGACAGGATTAGATGTTACACTTCATGGTGAAGAAGCTTACGGTGGAGTAAACTAATATTAAGAATAAACATTTTGTTAAATGTATATTATAGTATAAAAAGGGGGTATTACTATGAGTGGAAAACTTACTAAGGTGGATATTATAACTGCTCCGGGGAAGTTTGAGGAACTAAAAAATGCTTTAAGTAATATTGGAGTTACTGGCATGACAGTTTCAAATGTTTTAGGTTGTGGAATGCAAAAAGGACATAAAGAATATTATCGTGGAACAACTGTAGATATAAAATTATTGCCTAAAATAAAAGTAGAAATAGTTGTATGTGATGTACCTGTTGAGTCTGTAGTTGAAATAGCAAAAAAAATACTGCATACAGGTAAAATAGGAGATGGAAAAATATTCGTTTATGATGTACAAAATGTTATACGCATAAGTAGTGGAGACGAAGGAAGAGATGCTTTGCAGTATAAGGAGTAAATTTGATTTTCTATTAATCATTGTTTGGATCATTTAAAAGAGTAAAGGGTACCAACCTAGTTTCAGGAGTTGGTGCCCTTTCTTTGTGATCCTAGTATTTCATTGACTTAAAAAGCAACAGAATGTCCATATTCCAGTTAAGGCATATTCAAATAAATAACTAGTCAGTATGTTAGCCTATTTTGAATCCTACTGCGTCAGCAGAACCCTCAGATAGCCAAACTATCTTCGGAACCTGCTTCCTTGCTCAATTCAAAATATTTGTCGCATCTTTGACTTACTATTTATTTTCACATGTCTAATAACTTTAAATAATCGATTGATATTGGTTGCTTAATTTATAATAAATATAAAAAGCATGTATATAATATGTAGATATAATTAATAAATTGTTAATTATATTGACAATAGCAATAAAATATAATAATATGTTTACATAGTAAAAATATTGGAATTGTATATAATAATCAACTAATGTAAATCATTTAATAGTTGACCAGAAAACTGGAGGCTAAATATCTATTTATTATTAATAGGTAT
>NZ_BAEV01000094.1 GCF_000246895.1 Clostridium arbusti SL206
GGAAATCCATATTCACTTAATAATTCTCTTACTTCCATTTCTACTAATTCGATTAGTTCTGGATCATCTACCATGTCTGCTTTGTTTAAGAATACTACTATATGTTGTACTCCAACTCTACTTGCCAATAATATATGCTCTCTTGTTTGTGGCATTGGACCATCTGCCGCACTTACTACTAGAATTGCTCCATCCATTTGTGCTGCTCCTGTTATCATGTTCTTTACATAATCAGCATGTCCTGGACAATCAACGTGTGCATAGTGTCTATTTGCTGTTTCATATTCAACATGTGCTGTGTTGATTGTAATTCCTCTTTCTTTTTCTTCTGGTGCTTTATCTATTTCTGCGTAGTTTGTTGCTACTGCTCCACCTGTTTGTGATAATACTGTTGTTATTGCTGCTGTTAATGTTGTCTTACCATGATCTACGTGTCCTATTGTTCCTATATTTACATGTGGTTTTGTTCTCTCAAATTTTGCTTTTGCCATTTTATTTATTCCTCCCTAAAAAAAACAATTATCGTCTTTCTCCAATTATTTGTTCTTGAATACTCTTAGGTACTTCCTCATAGTGATCAAATACCATACTATAAGTTCCTCTACCTTGTGTTCTTGATCTAAGAACGGTAGCGTAACCGAACATCTCTGATAATGGAACAAATGCTCTTATTATTTGAGCACCAGCTTGAGCCTCCATACCTTCAATTCTTCCTCTTCTACCATTAATATCTCCCATTACATCTCCCATATAATCTTCTGGGACTACTACTTCAACCTTCATCATAGGTTCAAGTACTACTGGGTCAGCTTTAGCCATTGCATTTTTAAACGCCATGGATCCAGCTATTTTAAATGCCATTTCATTAGAGTCAACATCATGGTAAGAACCATCTACTACTTTAACTTTAAAGTTTATAGTTGGGAATCCAGCTATAATACCACTTTCAGAAGCTTCTCTAATACCATCATCAATTGGTTGTATATATTCTTTAGGAATTGACCCTCCTACTACACCATTTTCAAATGTATACTCTCCTTCACTTGGTTCCATTTCAATCCAACAATGACCATATTGTCCACGACCACCAGATTGTCTAACAAATTTACCTTCCGCTTTAACTGCTTTTCTAATGGTTTCTTTATAAGCAACTTGTGGTTTACCAACATTACATTCTACCTTAAACTCTCTTGTAAGTCTGTCAACAATTATCTCAAGATGCAATTCTCCCATACCAGATATAATTGTTTGACCCGTTTCCTGATCTGTATGAGTTTTAAATGTTGGATCTTCTTCAGCAAGTTTTGCTAAAGCAATACCCATCTTTTCTTGACCCGCTTTTGTTTTTGGTTCTATAGCTACATCAATAACTGTTTCTGGAAATACCATATTTTCAAGTATTATTGGATGATCTTCATCACACAATGTATCGCCAGTAGTTGTAGATTTAAGACCAACAATAGCACCTAAATCTCCTGCTTCCAATTCTTCAACATCTTCTCTATGATTAGAATGCATCTTAACTAATCTTCCAATTCTTTCTTTTTTACCTTTTGTAGAATTCAATACGTAAGATCCACTCTTCATTATTCCTGAATAAACTCTTGTAAATGCAAGTCTTCCTACGAAAGGATCAGTTGCTATCTTAAATGCTAATGCTGACATTGGTTCATCATCATTAGTATGTCTTACATCTTCTTCACCTTCAAGAGTTTCACCCTTTATAGGTGGTATATCAAGTGGTGATGGCATATATGCAACAACTGCATCTAGCATTTGTTGAACACCTTTATTTTTGTAAGAAGATCCACACACAACTGGTACTATCTCATTTGCTATAACACCTTTTCTAATTGCTGCATTTAACTCTTCTTCAGTAATTTCTTCACCCTCAAGATATTTCATAGTTAAATCTTCATCTAATTCAACAATTGCTTCTATCATTGAAGTTCTGTATTCTTCTGCTAATTCTTTCATATCTTCAGGTATAGCAGTTTCCTCCATCTGTGTTCCTAATTCATCTTCATAAATAATAGCTTCATTTTTAATAAGATCAATTATTCCTTGGAAATTATCTTCTTTACCTATTGGCAATTGTATTGGAACTGCATTTGCCTTAAGTCTATCTCTCATCATATTAACTGCTCTAAAGAAGTCAGCTCCTAATATATCCATTTTATTAATATAAGCCATTCTTGGAACTTTATATTTATCTGCCTGTCTCCATACATTTTCAGACTGAGGTTCAACTCCACCTTTAGCACAGAAAACAGCTACAGTTCCATCAAGAACTCTTAATGATCTCTCAACTTCAACTGTAAAATCTACGTGTCCTGGTGTATCTATGATATTTATTTCGTGTCCCTTCCAGTAACATGTAGTTGCAGCTGACGTTATTGTAATACCTCTTTCTTGCTCTTGCACCATCCAGTCCATTGTAGCTGCGCCTTCGTGAACTTCACCAATCTTATGAGTTCTACCTGTATAAAACAATATACGCTCTGTTGTAGTTGTTTTACCAGCATCAATATGTGCCATTATTCCTATATTACGGAATTTTTCTAACGGATATTTTCTAGCCATTATTTTTCCTCCTCTCAACTACCAAAATGTAAAATTTGACAAAACTGCTTTGGATATCCCAAAACAGTTTTGCTATATTAATATTAGTATCTATAATGTGCAAATGCTTTATTAGCTTCTGCCATTTTATGAGTATCTTCTCTTTTCTTAACGGCAGCACCTGTATTATTCAAAGCATCGATAAGCTCTCCAGCAAGTTTGTCTTGCATGTGCTTTTCTCCTCTTTTTCTCGCTGCATCAAGCATCCATCTTATTCCTAATGTCTGTCTTCTTTCTGGTCTAACTTCTATAGGAACTTGATAAGTTGCTCCACCTATTCTTCTAGCCTTTACTTCAAGTAATGGCATTATATTGTTCATTGCTACTTCAAAAACTTCTATAGCTTCTTTTCCTGTTTTGGAAGCTATAGTTTCAAAAGCACCGTAGCATACTTTCTGAGCTACACCCTTTTTCCCATCTTCCATTATATTATTTATAAGTTTAGTAACAACTTTACTATTATATACTGGATCTGGTAATACATCTCTTTTTGCTATATGTCCTTTTCTTGGCACTTTTCTTCCCTCCTTAATAAAATAATTTTAAGTTCATCGGTACTCGACATTCCTGCCGTAAAGCGCTCTGTACTTCTGCAAAATCTTATAATATACTCATAATATCTCTATCAATGAGGGTAAGTAAGTCTTTCATAAATAATCAAAACAATCTTACATTTTATATATAAATGCTGAAGACATAGCACTAAGTCAAATAAACTATTTTTGTTTTGGTTTCTTAGCACCATACTTTGATCTAGCCTGCATTCTGTTAGCAACACCTGAAGCATCTAATGTACCTCTGATAATGTGATATCTAACACCTGGTAAATCTTTAACTCTTCCACCTCTTATAAGAACAACACTATGCTCTTGTAAGTTGTGTCCTACACCTGGAATATACGCAGTAACTTCATATCCATTATTAAGTCTAACTCTTGCAATTTTTCTTAAAGCTGAGTTAGGCTTCTTTGGAGTCGTTGTTTTAACAACTGTACATACTCCTCTTTTTTGTGGACATTCTTTCAATGCTGGTGCAGTTGACTTAACCGTTGTTGTCTTTCTACCTTTTCTTATCAATTGGTTGATAGTTGGCATACTTACACCTCCTTTAAAATCTACTATCAATATATATTAATTTAGATAATAGCACATCTAATCTATTCTAGAACTAGAGCACTAGCTGCTCCTACATCTATTCCACAAAGTTTGCCTAATTCTTTCATAGTTTCAACATAAACAACTTCTAAGGAATACTCCATGGATAACTCCTCAACAGTATTAATTAGTTTATTGTCAGCATCTTTTGCAATATAAACAATCCTACCTTGCCCATTTTTTATAGCTTTAATAGTTTGTTTTATACCAACAACTTTTTTCCCGCTAAGTCTGTTTACCATAAAATACCCTCCTTATGATAAATTACTGTGCGATTTAAATCTTATGTAATTCAAATCACACAAAATGTATTTTATCATTTTAAACTTTTCATGTCAACAAATCATTTGTTAAGTTAGCTTTCTTTTGCTAAAATTTCATCATTATTTTCTTTTTGTTCTTCAATATTTATATTCTTATATCTTTGCATACCTGTACCTGCTGGTATTAGTTTACCAATAATTACATTTTCCTTTAGTCCTATTAATGGATCAACTTTACCTTTAATCGCAGCATCTGTAAGTACCCTAGTTGTTTCCTGGAAAGATGCAGCCGATAAGAATGAATCTGTAGCAAGAGATGCTTTAGTTATTCCCAATAATGCAATTCTTCCCTTTGCAGTTTCTCCACCCTTAGCTTCTATACTCTCATTAGCTTCATTAAAATCAAAAATGTCAATCATCGTACCCGGTAACAATTCAGTATCACCTGAATCTTCAATTTTAACTTTTCTAGTCATTTGTCTTACAACTACTTCTAGATGTTTATCGTTTATGTCAACACCTTGTAATCTATAAACTTTTTGAACCTCTGATAAAAGATAATTTTTAACTGCATTAACTCCCTTTATCCTTAATATATCATGTGGATTAATAGATCCTTCTGTAATCTCATCTCCAGCATTTATAATGTTTCCATTTTGTACTTTTAAACTTGATCCAAATGGTATATCATAACTAACCTCTTCTCCAGAATCAGTAACAACATATACTATTCTCTTCTTCTTTGTATCTTCAAGTCTAACAGTACCAGAGACTTCACTTACTATTGCAAGACCTTTTGGTTTCCTTGCTTCAAAAAGTTCTTCAACTCTAGGAAGACCTTGCGTTATATCAGCTCCTGCAACTCCACCTGTATGGAATGTTCTCATTGTCAACTGTGTTCCAGGTTCACCGATTGACTGTGCTGCTATAATTCCAACAGCTTCACCGATGCCAATTTGTTTTGCTGTGGCCATATCCATACCATAACATTTAGCACATACACCATATTTACAATCACACGTAAATACAGATCTTATTTTAACTTTCTTAACGCCAGACTCTTCTACCCTTTCGGCTAAATGAACATCCATATAATCATTTCTATGAACAATTATATCTTTTGTCTTAGGATTTATAATATCTTCTGAACTATATCTACCAGTTAATCTTTCCTTTAAAGGCTCAATAACTTCATTTCCTTCTTTTATCTCAGATACTTCAAAGCCCTCTTCAGTACCACAATCATCAACTCTTACAATAACATCTTGTGATACATCAACAAGTCTTCTTGTAAGGTATCCAGAGTCAGCTGTTTTTAGTGCTGTATCCGCATTACCTTTTCTAGCTCCATGCGTTGATATAAAGTATTCAAGTACGTCAAGACCTTCTCTGAAAGATGCCTTAATTGGCATTTCAAGAATTTTACCAGATGGATTAGCCATAAGGCCTCTCATACCAGCAAGCTGCTTAATCTGACTTTTTGAACCTCTAGCTCCTGAATCAGCCATCATAAATATAGGGTTAAATCTATTCAAGTTGTTCATAAGTGCATCTGCAACTTCTTCAGTAGTTTTAGTCCAAACATCTATTACTCTTTCATATCTCTCATTTTCAGAAATATATCCTCTTCTATACAACTTTTCTATTTTATCAACAGAAGTTTCTGCTGCGGTAAGTAAAACTTTCTTTTCTGGCGGAACCGTCATATCAGATGTAGAAACTGTTATAGCTCCTATAGATGAATAGTGGTATCCTTTTGCCTTAATTTTATCTAACATAATAGATGTTTTAGTTGGTCCGTGTTTTAAATAACACTTATCTATAATTTTACCTAAATTCTTTTTACCAACTAAGAAATCAACTTCTAATTTGAACTCATTTTCAGGAATACTTCTATCAACAAACCCCAAATCTTGTGGTATAGATTCATTAAATAAAAGTTTTCCTGGTGTAGCATCTATTATTCTATATATTTTTTCTCCATCTATTACTTTAGATAATTTAACCTTTATTTTAGCATGCACATCCACTTCTCCAAGTTGATATGCCATTATAACTTCTTCTGGTGAAGAAAATGCCTTTCCTTCTCCTTTAACATCATCTTTATCAATTGTTAAATAGTAAGATCCCAATACCATATCCTGTGTTGGAACACATACAGGTTTACCATCTGATGGTTTCAATATATTATGAGCGGCTAACATTAAAAATCTTGCTTCTGCTTGCGCTTCTACAGACAAAGGAACGTGAACAGCCATTTGATCACCATCAAAATCAGCATTATACGCTGTACAAGCAAGCGGATGTAATTTTATT
Organism: Clostridium arbusti SL206; assembly: GCF_000246895.1. Taxonomy (GTDB): domain Bacteria; phylum Bacillota; class Clostridia; order Clostridiales; family Clostridiaceae; genus Clostridium_I; species Clostridium_I arbusti. Next base: position 6,356 of record NZ_BAEV01000094.1, read on the forward strand.
GCTCTACCTTCAACTAATATTGGCTGGAATGCCTGAATTCCTAATCTATGCAAAGTAGGTGCACGATTTAATAGTACTGGATGATCAGAGATTACCTCTTCCAAGACATCCCAAACCTGAGGTTGAACTCTTTCAACCATTCTCTTAGCACTCTTTATATTATGTGCCACTCCACTTTCAACTAGTTTTTTCATAACAAATGGTTTAAATAATTCTAAAGCCATTTCTTTTGGAAGACCACATTGATACATCTTCAATTCTGGACCAACAACTATAACTGAACGTCCTGAGTAATCAACACGCTTTCCAAGTAGATTTTGTCTGAATCTTCCTTGCTTACCTTTAAGCATATCAGAAAGTGACTTAAGCGGCCTATTTCCTGGACCTGTTACTGGCCTTCCTCTTCTTCCATTATCAATAAGAGCATCTACAGCTTCTTGTAACATTCTTTTTTCATTTCTTACTATGATATCTGGTGCACCTAAATCTAGTAATTTCTTAAGTCTGTTGTTTCTATTGATAACTCTTCTGTAAAGATCATTTAAATCCGAAGTAGCAAATCGTCCACCATCAAGTTGTACCATAGGTCTTAGATCTGGAGGAATTACAGGAATTACATCTATAATCATCCAATCTGGTCTATTAGTAGATTTTCTAAAAGATTCTACAACTTCTAATCTTCTTATAATTCTAATTTTCTTCTGTCCTGTGCTAGTTTTCAAATCATCTTTTAATTCAGTAGACAGCTGCTCTAATTCTATATCTTCAAGCAATCTTTTAACTGATTCAGCTCCCATACCAGCATCAAAACTATCTTCACCATATTTATCAATAGCTTCTCTATATTCTTTTTCATTCAAGAGTTGCTTTTTTAATAAAGATGTTTCTTTTGGATCTAACACAACATATGATGCAAAATAAAGTATTTTTTCTAGAGCCCTAGGAGACATATCTAGTATCAATCCCATACGAGATGGTATACCTTTAAAATACCAGATATGAGATACTGGAGCTGCAAGTTCTATGTGACCCATTCTTTCACGTCTAACTTTTGCTTTTGTTACTTCAACTCCACACCTATCGCAAACTATTCCTTTATATCTTACTCTTTTATATTTACCACAATGACATTCCCAATCTTTCATAGGACCAAATATTCTTTCACAGAATAGTCCATCCTTCTCAGGTTTCAAAGTTCTATAATTTATTGTTTCTGGTTTTTTCACTTCACCTCTAGACCACTCTCTTATCTTTTCTGGTGAAGCTAATCCTATTTGTAAAGCATCAAAATTATTTAATTCCAAGGGTACATCCTCCCTTCATAATTAGTGTTCATCATTAAAATCTTCAAGTTCCAATCCATTTTTAAGATCATCTAACGGTAAATCGTCATAATCTAAATCGATATCCTCATCTTCTGTATCTTGATTATCAGATTCAACGTAATCATCTGAAGGAACTGGAGGAACACTATCTTCATTTCCTTCAATATTCACCGCTAAATCTTCCAAACCTTCTTCCATTGATTCTTTCAATTTTACTTCTTCGTTGTCTCCTGATAAAACTTTTACATCTAAGCATAAAGCTTGAAGTTCTTTTATAAGAACCTTAAAAGACTCTGGAACACCTGGTTCTGGTATATTCTCACCTTTAACTATAGATTCATATGTCTTAACTCTACCAACAACGTCATCAGACTTGAATGTTAATATTTCTTGTAAAGTATGAGCCGCGCCATAAGCTTCAAGAGCCCATACTTCCATTTCACCAAATCTCTGACCACCAAACTGTGCTTTACCACCTAACGGTTGTTGTGTTACTAAAGAATACGGACCAGTTGATCTTGCATGTATTTTATCATCAACTAAATGTGCTAGTTTTAATATATACATGTATCCTACAGTAACTCTACTGTCAAATGCTTCCCCTGTTCTTCCATCATATAATAAAGTTTTTCCATCCTCATCATATCCAGCCTTCTTTAGGCATTCAACTATTTCAGCTTCTGTAGCTCCATCAAACACTGGTGTAGCAATATGCCAACCAAGGTTAGCTGCTGCCCAGCCTAAATGGACTTCTAAAACTTGACCTATATTCATACGAGAAGGAACTCCCAATGGATTTAAGCATATCTGAAGTGGTCTACCATCTGGTAGAAATGGCATATCTTCTTCCGGTAAAACTCTTGAAATAACACCTTTATTACCATGTCTTCCAGCCATTTTATCTCCAACAGATATTTTTCTTTTCTGAGCAATATAGCATCTTACTAATTCATTAACTCCAGGAGGTAATTCATCTCCATTTTCTCTGGTGAAAACTTTTATATCTACAATTATTCCCGATTCACCATGTGGAACTCTAAGAGATGTATCCCTTACCTCTCTTGCTTTTTCTCCGAAGATAGCTCTTAGAAGTCTTTCTTCTGCAGTTAACTCAGTTTCACCTTTAGGAGTAACTTTACCAACTAGTATATCACCCGACCGAACTTCTGCACCAATTCTTATAATTCCTCTTTCATCAATATCCTTAAGCGCATCATCACCTACATTAGGTATATCTCTAGTTATTTCCTCCGGTCCAAGCTTAGTATCTCTAGCTTCTGATTCATATTCTTCTATATGAATTGATGTAAATACATCTTCTCTAACAAGTTCTTCAGATATAAGCATAGCATCTTCGTAATTGTATCCTTCCCATGTTATGAATCCCATACGAATATTCTTACCTAGTGCTATTTCTCCCAAATCAGTAGATGGGCCATCTGAAAGTACAGTTCCAATTTCTACTTTTTCGCCTTTTGAAACTATAGGTCTCTGATTTATACATGTACCTTGGTTAGATCTCTTGAATTTCAATAATCTATAGGAATCAATAGATCCATTATCATCTCTTTTTACTCTCACTTCATTGGCACTTACATAGTCAACTATACCTGCGTGCTTTGATTTAGGAAGAACTCCAGAATCAACAGCAGCTTTAAATTCTATACCCGTTCCTACAACAGGAGCTTGAGGTTTTAATAAAGGTACCGCTTGACGCTGCATGTTCGAACCCATAAGAGCACGGCTGGCATCATCATTTTCAAGGAATGGTATCATAGCTGTAGCAACTGATACTATTTGTCTTGAAGATACATCCATCAAATCAACTTCTGTATTAGATACTACCAATACATCATCTCTAGTTCTTACAGTTATCTTACTATCTACAAAGTCACCATTTTCCTTAAGCGGTTCATTTGCCTGTGCAATTAAAAATTGGTCTTCCTCATCAGCAGTAAAATACCTTATTTCATTCAAAACTCTACCATTACTTTTATCTACAATTCTATATGGACTCTCCATAAATCCATAATCATTAACCTTAGCATAAGTAGCCAGTGAATTGATAAGGCCTATATTTGGACCTTCCGGAGTTTCTATAGGACACATTCTACCATAATGTGAATGATGAACGTCTCTTACTTCAAATCCAGCTCTTTCTCTTGAAAGACCTCCAGGTCCCAATGCTGATAATCTTCTCTTATGAGTAAGTTCTGATAATGGATTTGTTTGATCCATAAATTGTGAAAGTTGTGAACTACCAAAGAATTCCTTAATAGCCGCTGCCACTGGTCTTATGTTTATAAGTGCTTGAGGAGTTATTACCTCTTGATCTTGGATAGTCATTCTTTCCTTAACTACCCTTTCCATTCTGGATAGTCCTATTCTAAATTGATTTTGTAACAATTCACCAACAGATCTAAGTCTCCTGTTCCCTAAATGGTCAATATCATCTACATTGCCCACACCATAAGCTAGCCCTAGCTCATAACTTACTGTTGCGTATATATCATCTTTAACAATATGTTTCGGCACTAATCTGTGAATGTTTTTCTTAAGTTGTTCCTTGATTGAATCTTCATCAGTATAATTTTGTAGTATCTCATTTAATACTGGGTAATGAACTAATTCTTTTATGTTCAAATTGCTTATATCAAATTTAATGAAATGATTTATATCAACAAAATGATTTCCTATAATTCTAATAATCTTATCGTCAATAATTACGTCTACCTTATTAATACCTGAATTCTGAATTTCAATAGCTTTTTCTCTATCTATTCTTTCACCCTTTTGGAGAACTATTTCGCCAGTTTCATCATTAATTATATCTTCAGCAGCTACCTTATTAGCGATTCTAAGACTTATCGCTAGCTTTTTGTTGAATTTATATCTTCCTACTCTAGATAAATCATATCTCTTAGGATCAAAAAACAATGAATCTATAAGAGAAACTGCGCTATCAACTGTTGGGGGTTCACCAGGCCTTAATCTTTTATATATTTCTAACAATGCTTCTTCTTTAGTCTTTGTATTATCTTTTTCAATTGTTGCTTTTAGTCTTTCTTCTTCACCAAAATACTCTATAACATCAGCATCTGATCCATATCCCATAGCTCTAGCTAATATAGTAACAGGTAATTTTCTAGTTTTATCAATTCTTACATAAATAACACTATTGCTGTCAGTTTCGTATTCTAGCCATGCACCTCTGTTTGGTATTACTGTTGATGAAAATAGTTTTTTACCAGTTTTATCTACGGAAAAATCATAATAGACTCCTGGTGACCTTACTAATTGACTTACTATAACTCTTTCTGCACCATTGATTACAAAGGTTCCTTGTTCTGTCATTAAAGGAAAATCTCCCATAAAAACTTCCTGTTCCTTGACTTCACCAGTTTCCTTGTTGAGCAATCTAACCTTTACTTTTAAAGGTGCTGCATATGTAGTATCTCTTTCTTTGCATTCCTCTACAGAATACTTGATGTTTTCCATGTCAAGTTTGTACCCTACAAACTCTAGAACAAGATTGCCTGTATAATCCTGAATTGGATTAATATCATCAAATATTTCTTGAAGTCCCTCTTTAAGAAACCACTCATATGAATCTAATTGTATTTCTATAAGATTAGGCATCTTTCCAATTTCATGTTGCTTAGAAAAACTCATTCTTGTTCTTTTACCCACTTGCACAGGATGTACCATTAGCTTTCACCCCTTGTATAAACTAAAATAACCAAAAACGCACTTCACCTGTGGAATTACATTTCTGGGCTTATTACACTACTATTTGGTTATTATAACCATAATTTTGACATTAATTCATATGACACGTAATTTTGTTAAACAAAATCTAAATATTTCGTTGCATTTTTATATTATATCATAAAATATAGCCTATGTCAATGCAAGTAAAAAAAGAAAAAATTATGCTTTATGTTTATAATTACATCTTAAAAAAAAATGGTACTCCCAAGAGTACCATTTTAGAAACTGACTACTTTAACTCTACTTTTGCGCCTGTTTCTTCAATCTTAGCTTTCATTGCTTCAGCTTCTTCTTTTGCTACGCCTTCTTTAATAGTTTTTGGAGCACCATCAACTATTTCTTTAGCATCTTTTAATCCCAAACCAGTTATTTCTCTAACTGCTTTTATAACTTTAATCTTATTAGCACCAGTTTCAACTAAAACTACATCAAATTCTGATTTTTCTTCAGTTGCAGCGCCTGCGCCTGCGCCTGCACCAGCTGCAGCTACAGGAGCAGCTGCACTAACACCAAATTCTTCTTCACAAGATTTTACTAATTCATTTAATTCTAAAACAGTCATACCTTTTATAGCTTCAATTATTTCTTCTCTTGTCATTTTATAGCACCTCCGAATATATTTCTCTTTTTAAACTTGTTCAGATGACTCTGACTCTTTTTTGTCCTTTATAGCACTTACTAAGTAAGCGAAATTTGATATTGGAGCTTTGAAGCTTCCAAGTAATTTCGCAATAAGAACTTCTTTTGATGGAACAGATGCAAGTTCTTTGATTTTATTTTCATCAAACATCTCACCTTGAACTAATCCTGCCTTTAATTCTAATGCTTTATGTGTTTTTGAAAAATCATTTAACACTCTTGCAGGAGCAGTAGGATCTTCATATCCAATAGCTACAGCTATTGGTCCTTCAAGATATTGTACCATTCCTTCAAATCCAAGTTCATTAGCCGCACGAGTTACCAATGTATTCTTATAAACTTTATATTCTACACCAACTTCTCTTAAGCTCTTTCTAAGTTCAGTATCCTCTTGAACTGTTAATCCTTGGTAATTTACCATTATAACAGCTTCCGCCTTGCTTAACTTCTCTTTTATTTCTGAAATTTTTGCTTCTTTCAATTCTTTAAATTTGCTTGCCACTGTGTGTACACCTCCTCACAGTTTAAAACTGCTCAATTAAAAACTAAAGGTCTCTCCGCAGAACGAAGAGACCATATACACGTCATATATTGGAATCCTCGGCAGGTTGGTTTCCCGTTACGCATCAGCACCTACTATCTACGGAGTATTTACTTATTTAACCTTAAAAATTGTATCAAATATATTTTTATAAGTCAATACTAATCTAAAACTTTCACAGGATTAATTTTAATTCCTGGTCCCATAGTACTGCTTATTACTACTGACTTTATATATTGTCCCTTAGTTGATGCTGGCTTTGCCTTTACTACAGCCTCTACTAAAGAATGAAAATTTTCTGCAAGTTTTTCATTTCCAAAAGAATGTTTTCCTATTGGAACGTGAATAATAGAAGTTTTATCAACTCTATACTCAACTTTACCAGCTTTTATTTCAGCAATAGCTTTAGTTAAATCAAATGTAACTGTACCTGATTTTGGGTTAGGCATTAAACCCTTAGGTCCTAAAATCCTACCAAGTCTTCCAACTACGCCCATCATATCTGGAGTAGCTACAACTACATCAAAATCAAACCAATTTTCACTTTGAATCTTTGAAGCAAGTTCATCAGCTCCAACAAATTCAGCGCCTGCAGCTTCTGCTTCTTTAGCTTTTTCGCCTTTGGCAAAAACTAAAACTCTAACTTTTTTTCCAGTTCCATGAGGTAATACTACTGCACCTCTAACCTGTTGATCTGCATGTCTTGGATCTACTCCAAGTCTCATAGCAAGTTCTATAGTTTCATCAAATTTAGCTTTTGAAGTTTTTACAGCTAATTCAACAGCTTCACTTGGTGTATATAAGACATTTTTGTCAATAAGTTTTGCGCTTTCAACATAATTCTTTCCCATAATAAAATCCTCCTTTGTGGTATTAACGGTTTTTGCCTCCCACTAATTAGAAAACTACTCTGTAACTTCTACGCCCATACTTCTAGCTGTTCCAGCAACCATGCTCATAGCAGCTTCTATTGAACCTGCATTTAAGTCTGGCATTTTTGTTTCAGCTATCTGCTTAACTTGTTCTTTAGTTATTTTAGCAACTTTTGTTTTATTTGGCACACCTGATCCACTCTTAATTCCAGCTGCTTTTTTAATTAATACCGCTGCTGGTGGAGTTTTTAGTATAAAACTAAATGATCTATCTTGATAAACTGTAATTACAACTGGTATAGTAAGCCCTGCTTGATTAGCAGTCTTAGCATTATATTCCTTACAGAATGCCATAATATTAACACCATGTTGTCCAAGTGCTGGTCCAACTGGTGGTGCTGGAGTTGCTTTTCCTGCTGGTAATTGAAGTTTTATTAAACCTACCACTTTTTTAGCCATGAGTTTACACCTCCTACAATGTGGTTATACGAATTTTTAAAATTCTCCCACCTTATTAAGACTTTCGTCTTTACTTGCTTAATCTAATTTTTGTATCTGATTAAAATCAAGTTCAACAGGAGTTTCCCTGCCAAACATATTAACTAAACCTTTAATTCTCTGCTTATCTTCAGTAATCTCTTGAATCAAAGCAATTTGATTTTCTAAAGGCCCATTAATAACCTTAACACTCTCGCCTACCTCTACATCAACTTTTATAGGTTTTTCAACAATACCCATAGAATCAACTTCTTCATCAGTAAGCGCTACTGGTTTAGATCCTGGACCAACGAATCCAGTTACTCCTCTTGTATTTCTAACAACATACCAAGAATCATCGGTCATTATCATCTTAATTAAAACATATCCCGGAAAAACCTTTTTAAGAGTAACTTTTTTCTTACCATCTTTTTCTTCGATTTCTTCTTCCATTGGAACCTGAATATCATAAATCAAGTCATGAATATTTCTATTCTCTATTGTCTTCTCTATATTAGCCTTAACTTTATTCTCATACCCTGAATATGTATGTACTACATACCATCTAGCTTTTTCTCCCATAACTTTTGGATTAGGATTTATTCCTAGTCCCATAACCTCCTTCTACACGCCTTATTTAAAGATCACCTTGAAGAGATTATTAAAACCAAAATCCAAAATTGCAATTATTACAACATAAATTGCACAGAACACCGTAACTACAGCAGTTGCCTTCTTAGCATCAAATTTAGATGGCCAAGTAATTCTTTTAGTTTCCGCATTAAGTTCTTTAAAAAAATTTACTAATCCTTTTAATGGTGAACTTTTCATCTTTTCAGTTTTTCCATTATCACCCATTCTATTCACATCCCATTAAAAAATTGTGTAAATAGGTCTTAACTATTTAGTCTCTTTATGAAGTGTATGTGTGTGGCAGAAAGGACAGTATTTTCTCATTTCAAGTCTATCTGGATTGTTCTTTTTGTTCTTCATAGTATTGTAATTTCTTTGTTTACACTCTGTGCATGCTAAAGTTATTTTAACTCTCACAATCTACACCTCCCGGTTTTCAAGCCTTATACATAACATACGTCTTTCAAAACATGTGTTACCTGAATATTTTATCACAATCAATTATTTCTGTCAACAAATATATTAAAGTGTCATATGAAGTATAATATGCCTGCTATTTCAACTTTTAAAAGGACCAGGTAATAACCCAGTCCATACTTCTTAGACTATTTAACGATAGAAGTAACAACACCTGAACCAACTGTTCTTCCGCCTTCTCTTATAGCGAA
>NZ_BAEV01000093.1 GCF_000246895.1 Clostridium arbusti SL206
ACACGTAGTATTATGCATCTACTGTTATTTTTTTAACTATATAGCTTTTATAATAAGATAAATTATAAAAAATAATAGAATTAGTAAAAATTTGGAGAGATTTTAGAAGGGATATATAACTAGTTCAAGAAAAACTTTGCAATATAATATAAAAAAATATAAACAGTTAAAAGTATAACACTTCTAACTGTCTACAAGGAAAGGGAAAGTTATTTATATATTAAATTACATAATAGCTGTTCCTTGAACAACTTTATTGTAATTGGATATATCGGATAAATTTTTTACTTTGATGTGTTGAAAGGATTTTTCCCTATCTGTAGTGTATAACAAATCAGAAAACAAGTTATAGAAAAAAGTTGTAGGCACCTCATCAATACCAGTAAAATCAAGAGTTATAGTATCATTATCATTAGAAAAGTTACTTTTCAATAAAATAGCATCCTCACAAGTAAATTGACCACCAATAATATCTTTTACATTTAAAACTTTTTCCATTTTTACTCCTCCAATCAACAAAATAAATATTTGTATTTAAGTTGTGTACTAATCTTATAAACCTATTATATAACAGATTTTATCACTTGTCAAACTTTTAACAATATTTTTTTATTATTTTTTTAAAATCATAAAGTAATGAAGATTATACAAAGTGTAAAGAATATTATAAATATCTATTCAAGCAATAAATTATACTTAAGGCATATGAAAATAAATAACAAGTGAAAGATACGACGTATATTTTGAATCATACAAGGAAACAGGTTCTGATGATAGTGGTGCTATCAGAGGGTTCTGTTAACGTAGTATGATTCATAATAGACTAGTATACTGACTAGTTATTTATTTGAACATGCCTAATATGATGTTACATGATTTTCAAACTAGTATTTATAAAATGCTTAAATTAATTTATCATTGTATAATATCATTTTCAATCTATATAGATATTTTGCTACGAAAAGAAATGTATATACATTTTAAAGGATGGAAATAATCTTTATGTGATGAATTCTTATTAAGGAATGGAAATAACATTTAAATAATGAATTTTTATAAGATAGCTTGATTTATTTTCTTTTATGGTCTAAAATTTCAATTAGTGAGAAACTTTATTACATTTTATGGAGGGGTACATATATGTCAAATAGTTTAAAATTAGAACTTAAAAATACAAAACCTTATTTAAAAGACCGTGAAATTACTGGATTACAGACATTGGTTAGTGCAGCACATGAAATGATTCACAAGGGAACAGGAGATGGAAACGACTTCTTAGGTTGGGTAGACCTCCCTGTAAATTATGATAAGGATGAATTTGCAAGAATAAAAAAATCAGCAGAGAAGATAAAAAAAGATTCTGATGTACTTATAGTTATAGGTATAGGAGGATCTTATTTAGGTGCTAGAGCGGCTGTTGAGGTATTGGCCCATGATGATACTAGAAAGAATCCTAAAGTTTATTTCTGTGGTAATAATATAAGTTCTACTTATCTAGCAGATTTGCTTGATGAAATAAAAGGTAAGGATATATCTGTTAATGTTATATCAAAATCAGGTACTACTACAGAACCTGCTATAGCTTTTAGAATATTTAAAGAATTACTTGAAAAGAAATATGGAGTAGAAGAGGCAAGAAAGAGAATATATGCTACCACAGATGCTGAAAAGGGTGCTCTTAAGACATTATCAAATAAAGAAGGATATGAGACTTTTGTGGTTCCAAATGATGTAGGTGGAAGATATTCAGTTTTGACTGCAGTAGGACTTTTACCTATAGCATCAGCAGGAATAGATATTGATGAAATGATGAAGGGTGCAGCAGATGCAAGAGAAGCTTATTCAGATGATGACATTACAAAAAATGAATGTTATCAATATGCAGCAGCAAGAAATGCTCTTTATAGAAAAGGTAAAACTATTGAAATGGTAGTTAATTTTGAACCATCTCTACATTATTTTGGAGAATGGTGGAAACAACTTTTCGGTGAAAGTGAAGGTAAAGATGGAAAAGGTATATTCCCAGCAGCAGCAGATTTCTCAACAGATCTTCATTCAATGGGTCAATATATACAAGAAGGGTTAAGAAATATTTCTGAAACTTTTATAAACATTGAAAAGCCAAGAAGAGAATTAACTATTGGTACTGATGCTGAAAATCTTGATGGATTAAACTTTGTAAGTGGAAAAACAGTTGACTTTGTAAATAAACAAGCATTCAGAGGTACTGTACTTGCACATAATGATGGTGGAATCCCTGTTACAGTAGTAAATATTCCTGAATTAACTCCATATTATTTTGGATATATGGTTTATTTCTTTGAAAAAGCTTGTGGTATTAGTGGATATTTACTTGGAGTAAATCCATTTAATCAACCTGGTGTTGAAGCTTACAAGAAAAATATGTTTGCGCTTTTAGGAAAGCCAGGATATGAATCAATAAAGGCTGAACTAGAAGAAAAATTAAAATAATTAGTAGAAAAGTTTAAAAACCCTGCTGAAAATGCAGGGTTTTACTTTATACATACTAAGTTTAGGTGAATTGATAAATAATGAATTTGAAGAGGCGAGATTATGAGGATAATAGTGGATGCAGATGCGTGTCCAGGTAGAGATATAATAGAAAAAGCAGCAAGAGAAAATCACATAGAAGTAATTATGTACTGTGATATAAATCATATTTTAAAAAGTGAGTATAGTAGTATTATCTATGTGGATAGTGGCTTTCAAAGTGTAGATATGAAAATTGTAAATGAAGCAAAGAATGGAGATATAGTTATAACTCAAGACTTTGGAGTTGCAGCTATGATATTAGGGAAAAAGGCATATGCATTAAGCCCAAAGGGAAATATATACAGCAATGAGAATATTGAGAGGCTACTCTTTGAAAGACATTTAGGGCAAAAAGTTAGGCGAGGTGGAGGAAAGACATCAAATCCTAAAAAAAGAAATAAAAATGATGATGAAAAACTATATATTAATCTTGTAAAAATTATAAAAAAATTATATAAAAATACAGATGAAACAATGAAAATATTCATATACTGTATTTTTATATATTATTTAAGAATTATTATAAAGTAAATTAAGGCTTATGCCATCAACATAGTAGGGGTCTTTATAGCTATGAATATGAATGATTTTTTCGTTTATAGTATGTCTATCTACTACTAGATTCCAATTTTCTGACATTGGAAGGTTTATTTTAATAGGGTCAGTATTAGCATTATATATAACTAATATATTTTTCCAAGAATCTCCGTTGCAATGATTTTTTAATAAAAAAGCTACTGTATTTGGAGGCGTATTTTGTAAAAATTCAATATTGTTTCTAATATCCTCTGATGAATTCATCCTAAATGCAGGATGATTTTTTCGTATAGATATTAAAGCTTTTATATAGGTTACAACGTACATGTATTTGTCTTTTCTATTCCAATCAATCCAATTTATATAGTCTGGTGAATTATAGCTGTTTTCTATACCTTCTTTGGTTCTTAAAAATTCCATACCAGAATGTAGAAATGGTATACCTTGGCTAGTAAGAATAATTGCAAGGGAAAGTTTTAGTCTATATATTCTAAATTCATCAGATTCATTTCTATTAGTAAATTGAAGTTTATCCCAAAGAGTATTATTATCATGGCAAGTAACATAATTTATTGATTGTATAGGAGAAAAAAATGGTCCATTTAAAGTCCCGGAATATTTTGTACCGCCAATAACGGATAATTGTACATTTTTTTCTAAGTTAGCCTTTCCATTTATAAAACCTTTAGAGTTTCTATCAAATATATTTCCCTTTAACACATCTCTAGTAGTATCATTAAAAAATCCTATTTGTGGAGCTTTTAATGAATTTGATATCATTGCTTTTCTAGTATCATCTAAATTTGTTTTCAAATCCCAACCTTCACCATAAAGCATTATTTTCCGTTTAATAGCATCTAACTTATGCCTTAAGGTATTCATTGTATCTATATCATGTATACCCATTAGATCGAATCTAAAGCCATCCATGTGATATTCATTAGTCCAATACATTACAGAATCTATTATAAAACGCTTCATCATTAAATTCTCAGAGGCAGTATCATTTCCACAACTAGTGCCATTAGATAGAGTACCATCATCCTTGTGTCTAAAATAATATCCAGGAAATATTTTTTCAAAACAATTATCCGTATAATCAAAAACATGATTGTACACTACATCCATATTTACACATATACCATTTTTATGAAGTGAGTAAATCATTTGTTTTAATTCTTTAATTCTACAAACAGGATCATAGGGGTCTGTAGCATATATTCCTTCAGGCACATTGTAGTTTTGTGGATCGTATCCCCAATTATATTTAATTGGATTTTTTTCGTCTACACTTACAAAGGAAAAATCAAATATAGGCATAATTTGAACATGGGTTATACCTAAAAATTTTAAATAGCTAATACCAGTAGGTTCTTTGTTTACAGTTTCAGAATTTTCTTCTGTAAGGCCTAAAAATTTTCCTTTGTTTATAATATAACTGTTAGGATTTATACTGATATCTCTAATACTGATTTCATATATAATAGCATCAGTATAGCTATCAATATTGTTTGGAGAAATATCTTTATTAAAATTTTCTGGATCTGTCTCTTTAAGATCCAGTATATATCCTCTATTTCCATTTATGCCAACTAATTTTGCATAAGGATCTACAGTTTCATTAGTGGTTCCATAAGTGTTTACTCTAAAAGTATAGAAACATTTTTTTAAGTCCTCTTTTACAGTCACTGACCAAAGTCCGTTGTATTCTTTCATAGAAAATACTCTTGGTATTTCAGGCACAGAGAAATCACCATTTTTATAAATTAGTAGATCAATTGAGGTGGCAACAGGTGACCATACTCTAAAATCCGAGAATGTTTTTTTGTATATAAGTCCTAATTCTTCTAAAGTGAAGAATCTGCCGTTAAATTCTGGAGAAGAAAATAACTTGTAATAAGTGCATTTTGCAGTTAGATTATTATCATAAATTAAAAAACAGTTATTTTTTATATTTATTTCTTCTGATAATACTAAAATTATTGTAGTATTATTAATATAGTGTGTATTTATATTCAAAAATTTATCTTTATTTCGTACAGTAAATTTTGATAGATTAAACTGATTCAAATCATCGACAATTACTTCTAAGGATTTAAAGTCTTTGACGGATGCACTAATAATTTCCATTTTAGCCCTCCATAATATTTACTAAATAATTAATCAGAGTACAAAATTATATCATTTAATAGTTAATTGTAGTTGATAGTTAATTATACCATTAATTTATAATATTAAATAATAAGGAAAATGTAAATAAAAAACCTGTTACAAATAATGGAATTATAGTATAATGTAAAAAGGATATTTTTTTAAACAGGGGATGAAGAGGAATGAATGAATTCGAAGTTAATTTTAACCGTGAAAGCCCTCAAAAAATAAATAATGAAATAATGATATCTATAGGAAGTAAAATTGAAGAAAATTTATTATATAAATATTGTATAGGTCTAAATGGTAAATGGTCTATATTAAAGGAGTTCTCCAGTGATACAGAGGCAATGTGGAAACCTATAGAAGATGGTATATATACTATTATAGTTCAAGCAAGGCGTGAAGATGAACAAAAACCTTTTAATTATTTGAGCAAAGTAGATTATGTAATCGGGGAAGTGGAAAAAAATATTATAAAATCTATAGCATTAGATAGAAAAGAATTAACTGTTGGGGAAAAAATAACAGCTAAGGTTGAAGTTGTTAGGATGGGCATTTTATTTAGATATGGTATTGTTGAAAATGGAAAGTGGAGCCTTTTAAAAGACTACAGTGCAGAAGATATGATAACTTGGACAACTACTAAGATAGGCAAACAGGAAATAGTAGTTCAGTGCAAGCTTATGGACTCAAAGGAAAAATTTGATGATACTAGAAACGTTGAATTTAATGTGCTTCCAATAAAAAACATGCAAATTAAAGATTTCAAATGTCTTACTGAAGAACTTCTCAGTGACAATGAAATAACCTTCCAAGTGGATGTTCAGCATGATGATAGTAGATTGATTTTATATAAGTTTATAAAGATAGATTCACAAGGTGAGGCAGAATGTATACAAAATTACTCTACCAAGAGAATTGTAAGTTATATTGAAAATGGCTTTGGTGAGTTTAAACTCTTATGTTTAGTAAAGGATATGTATTCACCTAGTAAATACGATGATAGAGCTGTTATTTTATATAATATTAAGAAATATAGACAAATAGTGATAAAAAGTTTTACCTCCGATGTTACATCACCGCAAACCTGTGATAATGAAATAAATTTAAAAGCTGTGGTTGAAGGTGGTAAAAAACTATTATACAGATTTATAATAGATGGTAATGCTAGTGAGGATTCGGGGTATTTAAGAAATAATAGCTTTAACTGGAAGCCAAAAGCAGCAGGTACATATAAAATAACTTTATTTGTAAAGGATGCCTCTTTTGAAGAAAATTATGAGGATAAAGATGATTTTGAATTTATAATTGATGAAGAAAGAAGAGAGCCAGTAATCATCAAGGATGTTATTACTGATAAGAGAACAAAAATACTAACTGGAGAAACAGTAAATATAAAAGTAGTAGCACAAGGCGGATTAGAACTTAAATATTCATTTGTTGTAAAAAGCAATGATAAGGAAATTGAGAGAATAGACTATGGACCTTGTCAATGGGTAAATTACACTCCAGAGAAATCTGGAAACTATGAAATTGAAGTTAGGGTGAAAGACAAGTTTTCCCAAAAAGAATATGACAGCTCTTCTATTGTCTATGTAGAAGTCTATGATTATATACCTGCTAATATAGATTATATATTAGTGCCATCTAATGATTACTACATGATTGGTGATAAAATAGAAATTATGGTTATTGCAGAGAATACAAAAAATATTTTAAATAGGTACGTATTAAAAATAAATAATCGTAAGGTTGAAGAGACGGAATATGATAATACTTGTAAATATATAGTTAAACCTAAATGTGCAGGGATCTATAACATTGATATATTCGCTAAAAATAAAAAAAGTGACAAGGAGTTTGACTGTAAAAAAAGTGTAAGACTAGTTATACATGATAGCTTACCTGTGACAAGTACTACTATAGAATGTGATAAATTAAAACCTAAAGTCAATGAAGGAATTAGTTTTAATGTAAGCAGTCAGGGCGGAAAAGAAGTTGTTTATGAATTTTATCTCTTAGAACAAGGGGAATGGAGTTTAGTACAAAAATATAGTAGAAAAAATTTCTATGCATTTATTCCCTTTACAAAAGGTGAGTACAAGCTATTAGTTTTAAGCAAAAGCCAAATAAATATATGTTCCTATGAAGATTATGCCATATTAGGATTTGATGTTGAAAAATAAAACTAATATTAGCATATTTATAATTAGGCATATGAAAATAAATAACCAGTCAAAGATACTAGTATACTGACTAGTTATTTATTTGAACATACCTTAAGTAATAAACTAATGAGGACGGTGATATTATGAAAACAAATGATGTTAGTGGGGTTTTGCAGTATGAACTTCTTAATCAAATGCTGAAAACTATATCTGAACAAAGTTCTATATATGGTGAATCTGATAGTCAAAAAAATACCTTTGATATGCTTATGCAAAGCATATTGGATTCAAGTAAAGATAGCAGCGGCAATATAGATGTTAATAAATTGAACTTTTTAGGTAATAGTGATTTAAGTAAATTAGGCTATGGTGGGGGTACGAAACTGGACACTCTTAGTAGTACTACAAGCAGCAAAGCAGCAAGTTTAAACAAAGATAATACCATAACTAATGATATTAACAAAGATATCCACATTAATAATTTAAGTATTGATGAAGCTGTGGACAATGCTTCTAAAAAATATGGAGTGGATAAAAAACTTGTACTAGCTGTTATACAGCAAGAATCCTCCTTTAATCCGAGTTCTACTTCAAGTGCTGGTGCTATGGGGCTTATGCAGCTTATGCCAGGAACAGCAAAGGAGCTAGGCGTAAGTAATGCTTACGATATAAATCAAAATGTTGATGGTGGTACAAAGTATTTAAAGAGTTTACTGGACACCTTTGGAGACTATAAAATGGCAATAGCTGCCTATAATGCTGGACCAGGTGCAGTAAAGAGCAGTGGAGAGAATATAAGTAAACTTCCAAGTGAGACTAAGGATTATGTAGCGAAGGTTTCGAAGTATTATCAGAATGCTTAGAAAATTTATTTTTGATAATTTTTTCTAGGATTACAAATAAAGAATTCTAATGTTGAAAGAACTGAATAAATATAAAACAAAAATTCAAAGTAGAATCAGACTATTCAGATGAATTATGATATTGCTTAACCACCAATTATATATAATATATAGCTAATTGGTGGCTTTATTTTATATTTTTATAAGATTTCTACAAAGTTTAAAGCAGCAAATAATATGAACTGAATGAGAATAATAATATATGATCACAATTATAAACCTAATATGTGATAAAATATAGCAAGAGAAATTAATATAAAGTTGTATGTAAGCAAAGGAATGTGATTTTTATATGGAGAGATTGGATAAAGTTTTAGCTAATTCTGGATACGGCTCTAGAAAAGATGTAAAAAAATTAATTAAAAGTGGATTAATAGAAGTGGATGGAGAAAAAATAAAATCAAGTAATATACAGGTGGATGTTAATGAAAATAAAATAGTTATTAATGGGGAACTTTTGGATTATAAGAAGTATATATATTTGATGATGAATAAACCAGATGGAGTAGTATCCGCTACTTTTGATAATTTTGATGAAACAGTGGTGGATTTATTAGAGGAGTATCATGCATCCTTTAAGCCTTTCCCAGTGGGAAGACTAGATAAGGATACAGTAGGATTACTTATTTTAACTAATGATGGAGAGCTAAACCATAGGATGATTTCACCTAAATGGCATGTGGATAAGGTGTATTATGCGGAAATCAATAAACCTGTAGATGAGGAGGATATAAAGGCCTTTGAAGAAGGAATAGAAATAGATGACGGATACAAATGTATGCCCGCAAAGCTGAATATACTAAGTGCGGATTCAAATGGTTCTAGGGTTATGATAA
This sequence comes from Clostridium arbusti SL206, assembly GCF_000246895.1. Taxonomy (GTDB): domain Bacteria; phylum Bacillota; class Clostridia; order Clostridiales; family Clostridiaceae; genus Clostridium_I; species Clostridium_I arbusti. The sequence goes on from NZ_BAEV01000093.1 coordinate 9,151, forward strand.
CTATACAGGAGGGAAAATTCCATCAAGTTAAGAGGATGTTTATAGCAAGAAATAAAGAAGTTGTATATTTAAAGAGAATAAGTTTTGGTCCAATTAAATTAGATGAGAGTGTAAATGAAGGAAGTTATAGAGAACTTACAGAGGATGAAGTAAAAGCTTTAAAGGAAATTTAAGGTGCTGCTGTCAAAGGGTTCTGTCAGCGTAGTATGATTCAAAATGTACTAGTATGCTAATCAGTTATTTATTTAAATATGTCTTAAACTACAATTATCTATAGAATATATTATTAAATAATGATAGAATTTATTTAAAGCAAGGGTATTTATAGAGGAGTGAATTAAATGGCAAAGTATGAATCAAAGCTTGAAAATGAAAATATGGATTTTCTTTGCGATGCTATTTTGAGTTTAAATACAAGAGAGGAATGTTATAGGTTCTTTGAAGATATATGTACAATAAATGAAGTTAAGGCAATTGAGCAGAGACTTCGAGTTGCTAAAATGTTAGTTGAAAAGCAAACTTACAGTAATATAGGTAAAGTAACAGGGGCTAGTACAGCTACCATAAGTCGCGTTAATAGGTGCCTTAATTATGGAAGTGATGGTTATACTACAGTATTAAAAAGACTTGCTATAACAGAAGAAAGCAATGATAAAAAAGAAAAATAATGCCAAGAAATAAATTATAAAAATACAATATACATAGTAAGAGAGGTTTACTGACCGGAAAAGCAGTGAACCTTTTCTTTATCTTGTATTTGTTTAAATTGTGGTCTAAATGATATAATAAATAATAGCCAATAAAATACTTTTAATAATTTACATAGAATTTATTAACTGTGTATGAGTAAAAATATGTATGATAATTTACAATATATGGTGTGAAATTTACTTATTTACAGCAGGAATTGTAAATTATATTATTTATAAGGTATTGGAAACACAAGGAGGCAATAAAACACAATGGATTTAAAAAATTTATTAAATAAAGAACAGTATGAAGCAGCAATAGCTGTAGATGGTCCGGTACTTGTTTTGGCCGGAGCAGGATCTGGTAAAACTAGGGTTTTAACCTATAGGATTGCTAATATGATTGAAAATTTAAATATTTATCCATCACAAATATTAGCTATAACATTTACCAATAAAGCTGCTCAAGAGATGAAGGAAAGAGTACGTGAACTTGTAGGAGACGAAGCTGAGAATATGTGGGTGTCCACCTTTCACTCCAGCTGCGTAAGAATACTTAGAAGAGAAATAGATAAAATAGGATATAATAAAAATTTTACTATATATGATAGTGCAGATCAGAAGACTTTAATAAACCAATGTATAAAAGAAGTTGGAATTAATGATAAGGACATAACGGATAAAGAGATAATATCAAAAATAGGAGATCAGAAGGATAATTTAATATCCGCACAGGAATATAAGAGAACTAGTGAAAAGAATTTTAGATTAAATAGAATTGCAGAAGTATATTTGTTATACCAGAAAAAACTGAAAGAAAATAATGCTTTGGATTTTGATGATTTGATATTTAAAACTGTTGAATTATTTAAAAAGCATGAAGATGTACTGCAGTTTTATCAGAGAAAGTTCAAATACATAATGATAGATGAGTATCAGGATACTAACAAAGCACAGTATGAATTAGCAAGACTTTTGGCGAAGCAGCATAAAAACCTATGTGTGGTGGGAGATGATGATCAGTGCATCTATGGTTGGAGAGGAGCTGACATAAGGAATATACTAGACTTTGAAAAGGACTATGCTAATGCAAAAGTAATAAAACTCGAAGAAAACTATAGATCAAAGGGTAATATATTAAAAGCGGCTAATGGAGTTATTAAAAACAATCCTCATGAACATTTTAAGATGCTTAGGACAAGAAGTGAAGATGGAAATAAGATTAGGCTCTACAGAAGTTACTCAGACATGGAAGAGGTAGAGTTTGTTTGTAATGAAATAAAGAAAGCCGTAGATTCTGGAGAGAAAAAATATAAGGATTTTGCAATACTATATAGAACTAATGCTCAATCAAGATTATTTGAAGATGTATTTATGAAAAGACATCTTCCATACAGAATAATAGGTGGATTAAAGTTCTATGACAGAAAAGAAATTAAAGATATAATGGCCTATTTAAAGCTTATTTGCAATCCACTGGATAATATTAGTTTAAAGAGAGTAATAAATGTGCCTAAGAGAGGCATAGGCGGAACTACAGTGGATAAAATCGAAAGATTTTCTAATGAAATTGAAGAGTGCGTGTATAGTTGTCTGCTGGATATACAAACTATACCGGGACTTACAGCTAGAAATGTTTCAGCTATAAATAAATTTGTCAGCATTATAAATAGCTTTATGATAAGAAAAGAAGAAATTAAAGTTTCCACATTAATAGAAGAACTTCTAGGTCAAACTGGGTATCTTGAGGAACTAAAGAAATCTAACGACGTGCAGGATATAACCAGAATAGAAAATCTTCAGGAATTGGTTTCAGCAGCAGTAGATTTTGAAAACAATTCTGAGGATAAGTCATTGGCTTCTTTTTTAGAAAAAACTGCTTTGGTTGCAGATGTGGATAATTATGATGTGGATTCTGATTCTACTGTTATGATGACCGTGCATAGTGCAAAGGGACTAGAATTTCCCGTAGTATTTATGGTGGGAATGGAAAATGGTATTTTCCCAGGAGCTGCTTCACTTACGGATTTTGCTGAGATGGAGGAGTCAAGAAGACTAGCTTATGTTGGTATTACAAGAGCAAAAGAACAGTTATATATGACTTCAGCTCAGACTAGAAGGGTTTTTGGAAGAACGGTAGCTTACGGAGAATCTGATTTTATAGCAGAGGTGCCTAAGGAATTAAAAGAATATGTTAACTTAAATCCACAAAAACCTGGAAATATGAACAAGTTTTCAAATAGCAATAAGAGTTATGGTAATAATAGTTTTGGAGGGTTCTCTCACACTAATAAAGATATACCTCCTAGAAATACATCTTTTAAAGGATTTTCTACTAAATATGCTGAAAGTATATTAGAGGAAAATACATTACCAGAAAAGAAAGAAATAAAAGCTCTTAGTGAAAGTGAAGCAACTGCAGGTAGAAAGGTAAGGCATGCTAAATTTGGAGATGGAACTATTGTAGCAGTTAGCAGAAAAGATGGAAATGTTAATTTAACCATTGCCTTTAAAAATATGGGAATAAAAAATTTAAGGTTAGATTTAGCTCCATTACAACTCATATAATATAGTTAAGGCATATGAAGATAAATAGCATACTTACTAGTTATTTATTTGAATATGCCTAAATAGCATGAACGGAGTAGAGTAATTATGGATAATAAATTAAAGAGAATGGAACAGCTTATAGAAGAATTAAATAGGTATGCCTATGAATACTATGCAAAGGATAATCCTACTGTTTCCGATAAGGAATATGACGCAAAATATGATGAACTTTCAGCTATTGAAAAAGAAACAGGCATAGTTTATCCTTACTCACCAACTGTAAGGGTTGGCGATGTTGTATTGCCAGAATTTAAAAAGTACACACATACGGCTAGACTTTGGAGTCTAGATAAAGCTCAGTCTATTGGTGAACTTCAAGACTGGCATAATAGAAATATAAAATTTATCAATAGCTATAATGAATTGCATGAGGAAAAGTTACCATCTATAAAATATATAATAACTAAGAAATTTGATGGCTTAACAGTAAACTGTACTTATGATGAACATGGAATTTTAGTAAAAGCTGCTACAAGAGGTACTGGCTTTGTAGGAGAGGATGTAACTCAGCAGGTAAAAACTATAAAAACAATTCCACTTAAGATTAAAAATAATGCGATAATTGAGGTGCATGGTGAAGCTATAATGACAAAGGAAGCTTTTGATAAATACAATAGTTCATCAGTAGTACCACTTAAGAATCTTAGAAATGGAGCCGCTGGAGCTCTTAGAAACTTGAATGTAAAGGAGACAGCTAGAAGAAATCTTTCTGCCTTCTTCTATGATGTAGGTTACAATGAGGGAGAACAATTTAAGACCTATAGAGAGATGCTTGATTTTCTAATTGAGAAGAATTTTCCAATGGATGATTATATAAGGGAATGTTCTACTATTGAAGAAATAGAAAAAGAAGTAGAAATTATAAATAATTTAAGAGGAGACTTAAATTATGATATAGATGGTGCTGTTATTGCAATAGATGATATAAGAACTAGGGAATTACTAGGTTATACAGTTAAATTTCCTAAATGGGCAATTGCCTTTAAATTTGAAGCAGAAGAGGCCACAACTAAACTGCTTTCAGTGGAATGGAATGTAGGGAGAAGTGGAAGAGTCACCCCAACAGCCATGTTAGAGCCAGTAGAACTTGCGGGTGCCACTGTAAGAAGAGCTACTCTTAATAATATGGATGATATACAAAGGAAAGGAGTGAGACTTGGAAGTAAGGTGTTTGTACGACGATCTAATGATGTTATTCCTGAAATAATGGGTGTTGCAAGTGAGGGCGATGAAGAACAGGATATAAATCCTCCTGAAGTTTGTCCATACTGTGGAAGTGAACTTGTACAAGATGGTGTCCACTATTTTTGCGAGAATACTTTGTCCTGTAAGCCTCAAATGGTAAAGAGTATAGTACATTTCGCTAGTAGAGAAGCCATGAATATTGAAGGATTCAATGAAAAAACTGCAGAGCAATTATTTGAAAAATTGGACATAAAATCTATTACAGATTTATATAACATAAAGAAGGAACAATTACTAACATTAGATAAGTTTGCTGATAAAAAAGCAGAAAAGCTTATAAAAGCTATTGAAAAAAGTAAAAATTGTGAATTATCGGCATTTATATACTCACTAGGAATTCCAAATGTAGGCAAAAAAACTGCCAAAGATATAGCTAAAGAGTTTAAATCTTTAGAAAAAATTATAAATAGTACTTATGAGGAATTAATTTCTATACAGGATATAGGTGAAATAGTAGCGAAAAGTGTTTTAGAATTCTTTAATGAGGACAAAATAATAAAAAACATATATGAACTTCTTGATATAGGAGTAAAACCTTATTATGAAGAAGAAGAAATATTAGACAATCCATTTTTAAATAAAACTATAGTAGTTACAGGAAGTTTAGAAAACTTTAGCAGAAGTGAAATAAAGGAAAAAATAGAATCACTAGGTGCTAAGGTATCTGGAAGTGTAAGTAAGAAAACAGATTATGTACTTACAGGGAAAAATCCTGGATCAAAATATGATAAAGCTATAGATTTAGGTGTGAAAATAATAACTGAAGAAAACTTTTACAAAATATTAAATGATTAGTAACTTTAAGTTTATGAAAAAATATTTACAATTGTAAAAAAATGAACTAATATTGTTTAGAGAGCGAATTAGGAGGAAGTAAAATGAAGAAGGCAATAAACTTTATTGGGTGGATATTGGTTTCATTAACAATGCTCACTTTAACTTGCACACTACTTACTACATATCTATATATTCGTCAAACAAGATATTTTGATTCATACAGTACATTTCAGTTATGTATGGCTTTGACTATGATGATTTGGGCAGTGAAGATGTTTGTTGATAAAAGAGAAAGATCACAAAATCTTTTATATTCAATTTCGTGTACACTTATTGCAGTTGGAACTGTATTCTTCATGTACATAGGAGTATTTTAATTTTATTTACAATCTATTTATATACTTAATTATTATATTAAAAATGTAATTTACAATTAAGTTGCATATTATTAGAAGTTTTAGGAAAAATAATTTGAAATTTTTAAATTTCTAGTATATAATAATTACAAGTTTTAAAGTGATTTTATCTAAAATATTTAATTAATTACATTTAAATTGTAAGATTAGAGGGTTACCGATAAGGTAACCTTATTTGTTATAAATAATTTTGTTTAAATTATTTGAGATTATGCAATAATATATTGTATAATTTAATTTGTTGATGTTTGTCACATAAGGCATATGAAAATAAATAGTAAGTCAAAGATGCGGACGTATATTTTGAAGTCTACAAGGAAACGGGTTCTGAGGATAGTGAGCTATCTGAGGGTTCTGTTGACGTAGTAGGATTCAAAATAGATTAGCATACTGACTAGTTATTTATTTGAATATGCC
>NZ_BAEV01000092.1 GCF_000246895.1 Clostridium arbusti SL206
GAAGCTTAGTATTGTTGTGTTACTAGATAATTTAGTAATTATGTAAATTTTCTAGTTTTTTTGATTTAAAACCTTTCTCACAGTTTCAAATTTTTATATCTTAAGGCATCTTCAAATAAATAACTAGTCAGTATACTAGTCTATTATGAATTATACTACGTTAACAGAACCTTCTGATAGCACCACTATCATCAGAACCTGTTTCCTTGTATAATTCAAAATATACGTCGCATCTTTGACTTGTTATTTATTTTCACACGCCTAATATAACTGAAAAATATTGTTAAATATAAAACTTAAAAAAATATCGAAATATAATTGATAAATAGCTAAAAATATGCTATCATAATTAACATATAAGTAAACAACGTGTTGTTCATTGATAATGTAGTGAAAGTATTACTTTTATAGTGTTAAATTATATTTATTCGGAGGTGTAGTATATGAGTTTTATGAAAATTAGTGATGAAGCTTATGATGAGTTTAAGAGCTTTTTAGTAAATACTAATGTACAAGATTTTAGTTTGAGAATAACTTATTTGGGAAGAAATTGTAAAGAAGTAACTTTTAATCTTGATTATGGAGTAAAAAATGATAATGATGTTTCAGAAAAAGTTAAAGATATCACTTTCATTATTGATAAAGAATCACTAGAGGAATTTGAAGGATTTGTTATTCTATCTAATAATGAAAATAAAGGACAAGGTCTTGAATTAAAGGCTGTTAAACTTCCTGAAAGTCCTTGTGCGGCTTGTCCAGGTTGTTAATTTTTATATTTATCTAAAATTAATTAAGATATTTAGGCGATGTTTTAAAATATTTATTTTAAAACATCGCCATTTTATTTTTTTATTATAATAGGTATATATATATTTAGTTGATGGTTTTTAATTAAGGCACATTCAAATAAATAACTAGTCAGTATGCTAGTCTATTTTGAATCCTACTACGTCAACAGAACCCTCAGATAGCTAACTATCTGAAGAACCTATTTCCTTGTAGGCTTCAAAATATACGTCGCATCTTTGACTTACTATTTATTTTCATATGCCTTACAGTAGGAGTAAGGAATTTATAAAGTAAATACAAATTTATTATTATATATGAATATTGTACATTGGTTTAATATAGATATATAATAAAAATGACTTTGACGGGGGTGATTATATGAGACCATTAAAATTAATGGCAACTATTTTACTAGTAGTATTCTTTCTATTCTTATATGCAATGGCGTGCTATTATATTGGTATAAAAGGAATGAATATATTTCCATATAAAAATAATAGGGTTAAAGTAATAATATATTGGATTATATTTTGGATTTTATCAGGTTCATATATTATAAGTATTCTATGTAGAAATTTTTTATCAGTAAATAGTGTGTTTACTTCAATATTTACATCTATTGGGGCTGTATGGCTTGCAATATTTTTTTATTTAATGATACTATTTCCACTTACAGATCTTGTAAAGTTTATATTCTGTAAAACAGGCCTTAAAGGGGAAGGCATTACTTATTTAAGTAAATTATATGGTAATGGAATCTTAATTTTTGTAATAGTTTTTATAATAGTTTCTTTTGGAGTATGGAATGCAATTCACCCTAGAGTTACAAATTATAATATTAACATAGATAAAAATGCGGGAAAAATTAATTCACTTAATATTGTAATGGTTTCAGATGTCCATGCTGGTATAGGTGTAAAACAAAATGGTATTGATAACATGATTAGTTCAATAAATAGTCTAAAACCTGATATAATTTTCTTTTGCGGTGATATGGTAGATGAAAGTACTAGTAGTAAATTGAAACAATACCTTGGAGCTTCTTCAAAGAATATAAAATCAAAATATGGAGTATATTCAATTACTGGTAACCATGAATATATTCAAGCAAATTTACCAGAAACCATTTCATATTTAAAATCAGGTAATGTAAAAACATTAGAGGATACAGCAGTAAAAATTGATAATAGCTTTTATGTAGTAGGAAGAAATGATCCGGCTAGTGTATCTATAACAAAAAAGCAGGTGAAACCATTGAAGGAAGTATTAGAAAGTGTAGATAAATCTCTTCCCGTCATAGTATTAAATCATCAACCTATAGGTTTAGAGGAAGCTGAAAAGGAGAAAGTAGATTTACAACTTTCAGGGCATACACATAAAGGTCAATTTTTCCCTAATAATTTCATTACAAAACTTGTGTATGAGGATGATTATGGATATTTAAAAAAAGGTGATTTTAATTTAATTGTTTCTTCAGGTTATGGAACCTGGGGGCCACCTATAAGAATTGGAACAAAGGGTGAAATAGTAAAAATTAAGGTTAATTTTCATTAATATCAATATAGCCATTTTTGATATAATTATACTAAAGAAAGTGGTGAGAAAATGAATATAGAAGAATTAGGGAAAATAATTTTTAAGCCATCTTCCAGTTTGATGCAAAAAAATGGTGAAGATATTTTCAAAGATGGATTGGTTTCTAATATTAAGGGTAAAAAAATAGATGATATATACCATATTTATGGTGAAGTAATAGATGCTGTTAATTATAATAAGTTTAAAACTCATATAAAGATAAATTTAGAACAGAAGAAATTAAGTGGTTTAAGTTGTAGTTGTGATGATTTTAAAAATGTATCTATGTATAAAACTGAATTTATGTGTCAGCATTTAACAGCAACGGCATATAAGTTTTTAAGTTCACTACATAAGAAAAAATATAGACAAAAAAATGAATATAAAGAAAAGAAAAAAGCTGAAGTTGCTTTTGATGTAAAAATAAATTGTAGAATAAATAAAGAGGATAATAATTATGAAATAGAGTTTCTACTAGGTTCTGAACACAAGTATTTGATTGCTGACTTAAAAGGTTTTATTGATAAATATGATAATAACAAAAATATAATTTTAAATAGCCAATTTACTTATAAACCTAAGCAACATAGTATATGCCTTAAAAGTAGGGGGGGTGTGGATTTTATTAAAGAATATATTCATAAAGATAAGAAGGCTATATTGGGAAAGAAGTTGATAATTAAAGGAAAAGACCTCAGGAGATTTTTAGAGATTGTTGGTGAGAAAAAAATTCAATTCAAATATAATTCTATAGAATATAAAGTAAATATTTTTAAGGAGAATTTACCTTTAAGTTTCACATTGAAGGAAAAAGGAATATATTTTGCACTAACAACTCATAAAAAATTACCTATACCTTTAAATATAAATAGAGATGTATACTTTTTTAAAAGACATATTTATTTACCTTCAGTCCAGCAAGTTAAAAGGTATAGTGAACTGTATAGTAAATTTCAAAAGAACAATGAAATTTTGTATAATAAGACTATAGGAAATTATAATAATATTATTTTATTACTTGATAATATTTCTAGTGATATTACTATTACAGAAGGTGTAAAAAAATTTGGGCTAAGTTCATTAAGCTATGAGTTTAGATTTTATAAGGAAGAAGAAAATATATATTGTAGTGTATATGCAAATTATTACAAAGATAAAATCAATATACTAGATTGTAAAGAAAATGAGAAAAACATTATAAGAGATATTCATGAAGAAGAAAAAATGCTTATGAAGCTTGAATATTATAAACTTATTAGAAGGCAAAATAGAATGCTATTCATTGGTGAAGATGAAGATCTATTTAATATAGTTGCCATGGAAAAGACAAGTAAAAATTCTCTAGGACATGTCGTATTAGGAAAAGGTTTAGAATATATAAAGATATATGACTCGTCTTCAATTGGCATAGATATACAAGAGAATAATGAGGGATTTAAACTTAATTATGATATTGGAAACATAAAAGGCAGAGAGTTGTACAATGCTTTTGAAAGCTATAAGACAAAGAATAAATTTTATAAGATTAGAACAGGTGTATTTATAGATTTACAAGATGAAGGTGTAATAAGTTTTCTCAATTTAATAGATACATTACAGTTTAAAAACCAGGGGGAGAGTTCTCTATATATAGATAAAAATAAAGCTTTTTACGTGTATGAAAATTTAAAGAATAAAAGTTTTAGATCTTTTACAGGATTGGATTTATTAGAAGATCTAGAAAAAGAGTTAGATTACAGAGCGCATAGAGAAATACCTCTGCCTAAAGAATTAAGAGCCAATCTAAGACAATATCAAATTGATGGTTTTAAATGGTTTGAAAATTTAAATGACTTAGGATTCGGTGGTATTTTGGCAGATGAAATGGGACTTGGAAAAACAGTGCAAACTATAGCCTTTCTTATATCTGAAAAGGGGAAAAAAGCATTAATTATTACTCCAACTTCATTAATATATAATTGGAAAGATGAAATAGAAAGGTTTGCTCCCAGGTTAAGGGTTGGAGTTGCACATGGAAATATGACTAAACAGGAAAAATTAATAAATGAATTACAGCAGTATGATGTGATTTTAACTACTTATGGTACTCTAAGAAATAATATTAGTATTTATGAGGCTGTGGATTTTGATCATTGTATAATTGATGAAGCACAAAATATAAAAAATCCCATAGCTCAAAGTACTATGGCAGTTAAAAGAGTTAAATCAAAGACAAAATTTGCACTAACAGGAACACCTGTTGAAAATAATTTAACAGAACTTTGGTCCATATTTGATTTTGTAATGCCGGGATATTTGTATTCTAAGGAAATTTTTTATGAAAAGTTTATTTTTAATAATGAGGAAGGATTAGAAAATCTTAAGCTATTAATAAAGCCCTTCATACTTAGAAGGATTAAAATGGAAGTTATAGAGGATTTACCAGATAAGATGGAGAAGAAGATGTTAGTTGAAATGACTTCAGCTCAGAAAGCTATATATAATACTTATATAAGAGATATAAGAGAAAAGATGAAAAATAATTCAGAGGCTAAAATAGAAGTTTTTTCTTATCTAACAAGGCTTAGACAAATATGTTTAGATCCATCTCTTGTAATTGAAGAGTATAAAGGTGGAAGTGGAAAGGTTAATCTTGCGCTGCAATTAATAGAAAAACAGATAGCTAACAATGGAAAATTATTATTATTTTCTCAATTCACTTCTGTTTTAAATAAAATAGGCCATGTTTTAAATGAAAAGGGTATTGAATATTTTCATATATATGGTTCAACTAATCCAAAGGAAAGAATTAAATTAGTAAATGAATTTAATAATGGAGATAAAGTCAAAGTATTTTTAATTTCATTAAAAGCTGGAGGAACTGGTCTAAATTTAACCTCTGCAAATTTAGTTATTCATTTTGATCCATGGTGGAATCCAGCAGTAGAAGATCAAGCAACGGATAGAGCTCACAGAATTGGTCAGAAAAATATAGTTGAAGTAATTAAATTAGTTTCTAGAGGAACTATAGAGGAAAAAATCATTTTGCTTCAGGAAAGTAAAAAACAATTGATTGATAGTATTATTACAGGAGAACTTAAAAATAGTAATATTCTAAATAAACTATCAAAAGAGGAATTGATTCAGCTTTTTAATAGATAATGATATTTATAGTAAGTGAGGATAAGATATAAGGATATGTGCACTATCCTAAGTAATGTCATGATATTTAATAAGAAAATTCTGTATTGCTAACAATATCTAGTATGTGATTAAATATATATATAGTAAGTTATAAATTAGGTATATTATTTAGGAAAAATAAGGTTGGTGATGCATAATGAAAGAGATAAAGGATTCAAATAAAATAATATTTTTTGATATAGGTGGAACTTTAGTAGGTGCTCCAAATTTATTTAGTTATATAGCAGAAAAGTATGAGGATTCACGAAAAGATGATATTGCCAAAGTAATAAGTGAAAATTATAATGAAATGTATTCCACCACAAATGAAAATGAATTTTTAAGTGTAAAGCAAATGTTAGAAATGACGCTTAAAAAGGTAGCTTTAGAATTTGGAGTAAAGGACTTAAGTGATTCAGCACATGCTTATTATGAAGAATTATATACTAACCAGTGTTATCTTTATGCTGATGTCATAAGTGTTTTGAATATATTAAAAGATCATGAAATAAAATTAATTGTATTTAGTAATTCTGATTCAGATGTCTTAATTGATGAGTTGAAGACTTTAAATATATATCACTATTTTAGTGAATTTATAATATCAAATGATGTTAAATCATATAAACCATGTAATGGAATAGTTAATAGGGCATTAGAACATTGTGGTGATATTCCAAAAGAAAATATATTTTTCGTTGGAAATTCAGATGAGGATGTTTTAAGCGCTGAAAAGATGAATATTACATCAGTTTTAATTAAGAGGTGGGATAAGAATATTAACGTACAAAGTGATTATACCATAGATTCTTTACAGGAGTTATTGAAAATAGTAAGTATTTAAAAAGAGTATAAGGGTGACTTTAAATAAATTTAAAATAGCGATAAATAATGTGGGGGGATGGATATGAAGAAAAACGAAGTATTCACATTGTTTGACAGGGCATATGTAGAAATGTATAAGGAAGAACATGGAGAAAAAGAAACAAAAAAATATTCAGATAATATTTATAAAGAAATTTATAAAAAAGTTTCAAAATACAATAAAGAAGATTGGAAAAATATCAAAGAGAAGGCAAACTATATATATGAAGATATAAGTATTTTAATGGATAAACCTCCTTCGCATAGAAAAGTGCAAGAAGCTGTGGGAGATTTAAGACAATATTTTAGTGATAGTTTTTATGATTGTAATTTAAAGATGTTTAGGGGAATTGGAAACTTATATATAAATGATGAAAATTTTAGAGAAAATATTAATAAAAGGAAAAGCGGATTAGCAGAATTTATAAAAGAAGCTATAGATATATATTGTAATTACCTAGAAAATATATAATTGCTGTTTCCGGTACTTGCCGTTGAGGCGAAACAGCAATTACAATAAGAAAGGCTCATGCGGTAGATATACTTAGTAATTAAAATAAGAGAAATTGTTTGTAAACAATTCAATGGTAAAAAATTGTTGATTTATTTAGTGCTTCTTAAAAGTTGAGGATTTAATATAGTACTTAATTCTGAAAGAGGAATTTTTATCAAAGGTATTTCAGAAGCAGTTGGAGCAATTTGATTAAAACTAAAAAATAGTACTAAATTATTGTTATCTAAGTAATAAGGTTGGTCCTCAGCTACACCTTTAAAATTACTTGCTGTATTTGGAAAATAGTCTTGAGGATTTGACTGTAGTATAGACCTTACCTTAGTATTTAATGTTTCTATATAGTTTGAACCAGGTTTAAATAAAGAGCGTAAAGGCATAGAACTAGCATTTTGTAAATTATAGTTATAAGATGTTCTTATATAGCTATTTCTGCCATTGATATATTGTTGATATATTAGAGAAAGGCTTAAAATATTATTTTTATTATAAGTTATGCTGTAATTATTTGAAATTTGAAATGGAACAATGGGCTTACCAGCAGATTGAAGGGTTTTTGCATTTTCATCAGCTGCTTCTTCCATTTGGCTTTTAAATTCCAAAATGTCACTTTTAATATTGCCATTAATGTAATTTAAAACATTGGGGAGCATATCTCCCTTTAACACTGGAATATTTAAGTATTCATGTATTTTATTATTTTGTGAACTCATTGTCTGAGTAGTAGAAGTTAAAGTTTTTGTTGTATCGTTTCTATACATATAATATTGTGGATAATAATTTTCTGGAATTTGAAAAATATTAAAACTAGTATATTCTTTATGTTCATGTTTCATAGTATTTACCCCCTTAAGGCATCTTCAAATAAATAACTAGTCTATACTACGTTAACAGAACCTTCTGATAGCACCACTATCATCAGAACTTGTTTCCTTGTATAATTCAAAATATACGTCGCATCTTTGTCTTGTTATTTATTTTCATATGCCTAAACTACTAATTAGAATATGTGGTAACTATAATAAAGTTACTTTTTAGGATAATAAATTTTATAAATTGGAGGAATATGTATGTCACACACTAAGACAAATGCAATGCGCATTTTAGATCAGAAAAAAATTGAATATAATATTATTACCTATGATAGTTCAGATGGTAAGATAGATGGGATTTCAGTAACTACTAAACTTGGAGAAGATCCCAAATTTGTCTATAAGACATTAGTACTTCATGGTAATAGTAATAATATATACGTATTTGTTACACCGGTTGAGGATGAAATAGATTTAAAGAAAGCTGCAGTAGTGGCAGGAGAAAAAAATATAAAAATGATAGCTGTTAAAGATATAATGAAACTAACAGGATATATAAGAGGTGGTTGTTCTCCTATTGGTATGAAAAAAAACTATAAAACTTTTATAAATAGTAGTGCACTAGATATTGATAAAATTATTGTTAGTGGTGGAAAAATTGGTACACAAATAGAACTTTTCACGGAAGATCTTGCTAAGATTACAAATTCTGAATTTAATGATTTTATAAAGCATTAAGGCACATTCAAATAAATAACTAGTCAGTATGCTAGTCTATTTTATTAAAGAGAAATAAAGATTATTAATAATAGGCTGTCCATTATAGTGTGGACAGCCTATTTCGTTATTTAATATTAGTATTTGTTATCATTCCAGAAAGTGCATCTACATGATTTCTATCCTCATTTAACATAGAATCAACTAGATTTAAACTATCTTTATCTAAATCTCCTTTTATAATTTTAGAAGCAATCTTTATACCCATATACTCACCATGATGAGCTTTTTTTAAATAATCAACAGGATCTTTTGTACCTATATCTTTAATATTTGACATAGTTTCTACAACTTTACCTGTTATACCAACACTGGATACAGGATTGCCACCTAGGGTTTGTATCCTTTCAGAAAGCTTAATGGCATGTCTTTTGTGCTCCTTTTGTATTTTTTGAAGTTCAGCTTTTATAATAGAATCAGATATGTTTTTTATATATTTTTCATAAGAATCAATAGCCATATATTCGCCTTTTAATATGGCATTTAATTCACTAATACTAGTACTTTTTTCTTTTTTATTTAGATTTGAGACATCTGGAATATCATAAGTATTTTCCTTTTTATTAATAATATTTTGCTTAGTTTTTCCAATTGGCATATTAAACACTCCTTTCTATTGATAATATGCTCCAATGATAAATAACTTATGTTATGCAAACATATATAACAAAGGAGAATTTTTCATAAATTTAATTAAATATATAAAAATAAAAATGCTAATGATGTACAAACTAATATTAAATCAATTAAAAATTTGATATTTAAATATTAGGAGGAATACTATGGCTGCTTATTCTAAAATACTTTTAATAGGTCATGAAAGTAAAGATGGATTAGAAGATATATACCTAGAGATTTTACAAGGTGAAGGCGAAAAAAGATGGTATGAAGCAAAATATGATGAAGAAAAAATAAATCGTTTAGGTAGTGTAAGTTCTGTAATCCCAGTGGATAGAGATGATCCTAATTCAATTTTAGATGCTTGTATAGCTTTTGCACCAAAACTATTTGAAGATTGTCCATCATTAAATGACGTAAAAAGTGAGCTTAAAGGCAAAAATATGATAGATTTTTCAACGGGAGATAATGTACCTAAGTCTTGGAATAAACTTAGAGAAGAGGCAAAAAAAGATTTAAAAGATATACACATATATGAAGCTAGTATAAAAAGACATAAATTATTGTCTGAAAATATTAATTGATATGAGAATTTAATAAAAACTTAGAGGCTATACATTAGTATTTCCTCTAAGTAATTTTATTCTTGTATTATTTATAAGCATTTGTTTTATTTCACTTATCAATGGGCAACGAGGATTTGCTATAGTACATTGATTATTAAAAGCTTATTTTATTATATGATGAAGCTATTTTAATTATAGTTATTTTAAAGATTCAATACCTTTAGTCATGGTTAATTTGTAGGCTAAAAGACTCAATATTGAATATACAACAATTAATATTATAAAGGTTGAAATCAAACTTAATTTTAAGAATATAAAGGGAATAATGGTAATAACTCCGATTATAATTAGGAAAACTATTAAAAGAAAACCATTGAAGTTTTGTTTTACTGCTTTTACCTCATTGTCCCAATCAAGTTTTGGGAAGCTTAAGTCTATAAATATTCCAAGAAAAGAGTAAAAGATTATTCCTAATATAGATATAACAATAAGCATTACTAACATAAGTATACTAATTTTAAATATTATAGCACCTATTATTAGCATCAAGATATCAGCTATAATGCTTATTATAATTCCTAAGATAACTTTAGCTAAAATTTGAGTTTTATATGATACTGGTAGATAGTGTAATATAAAAATCCCATCTCCTTCTCTGGATATTGCTGTAGGGCATATTAAATTAAAGCTTGTAGTAGCTATTAGAACTGTGGAGGCTATAACTAAAAATATATGATTCATTGGAAAATTAAAGCCTTTAGACAGCTCTCCATTACTAAATAATATTATTAGGAGCATTATTGGCGGAAGAATAACTCCTCCAATTACGCAATTTTGTAAGTAAGCAGGGGTTCTAAGTAATAATTTTAATTCCTTTATTGTATAGGACTTTAGTTTAGAACTCTGCACTGAAGATTTATTTAATTCTTTATCAGAGAGTTTTTTACCTTTTGAAGTACTTTCTGACATTCCAATAGCACCTTTAAAATATAGCCCTTGCGCAGCCACAACAAATATAATGAGAGCAGCTATTGAAATTATTAGAAATAATAATATATTTAATAGGCCATTAACACTATTTGAATTAAGTAAACTAAAGGCTGCTAATTTGGCAGTAGGAAAAGCATTAGTTGCATCATTTATAGTATTACTATTATCTTTAATTGAAGTAATAAAAGAATTTGGGCCGTTAATCTTTCTTATAAATATATTTATAAGTACTGCGAACGCTATACCAAACATTCCAGATAAAAATTTAAATCTATCTTTGTCTTTAACTATATCTGTAAAAGCCATAATTATGATACTAATTAATCCACAAATTATAATGGGTATTATTGGCAGGATTAAAAATATTATTATACTATAAATAGCAAAAATAATATTTCCTACTTTATATCCAAAACCTATAAGAGTAGGCAGAAGGGTTATGAGTTCCACAAAATATTGGAATAGCATAACAATAACAAGTTTTGCACCAAGTATTTCATAGGGTTTTAAGGGTAGAGGAATTAGTGTATCTATGTCTTTACTAAAATAAAATATGCTCATAATGTAAAAGAATCCAAATACAATCATTGCAACACAAGAAAAAGTTATAGTAGAAGTTAACAGCATACCTTGAAGATTAAGCTTTGCAAGAATATCGTAGGATGCAATAGTAGATCCTCCAAACATAAAGGCTAAAGGTAAAAAACAAAGTATCAATAATATTATCATACCAAGTTTCTTTTTATTATTAAAGCCAGATTCAAAGGGGTTATCACTATTTTTAAGTAGAATTTTAGTTAAAATAAATAATTTATTCATGTCCAGTCATCTCCAAAAACATTTTTTCTAGGGATTCGTTAGTTTTAAAATGTTCTCTCATTTCAGTTAAAGTTCCGCAAAATAATAGTTTACCTTTATTTATTATTCCAACTCTATCACATAGTTTTTCGGCTACTTCTAATACGTGAGTTGAAAAGAATACTGTTTTTCCACTATCGGCATGCTCTCTCATCATTTCCTTTAATGTAAAGGATGACTTAGGATCAAGGCCAGTCATAGGTTCATCTAGAATCCAAGTAGAGGGGCTATGTATAAGTACACCCATAATTACTATTTTTTGTCTCATTCCATGAGAATAACTTTGTATCTTATCTCCAAGGGCAGAGGTCATTTCAAATCTTTCGCTTAAGTTTTTTATTCTGTCCATCCTTATGTCATTAGTAACATCGTACATGTCAGCCATAAAATTTAAATATTCTATTCCTTTAAGTCTTAAAAATATATCTGGATTGTCAGACACATATCCAAATTGTTTTTTAGCTTCAATGGGTTTTTCAGTTATATCTATTCCATTTATTCCAATATAACCGGAGTCTTTTTTTAAAATACCTGTAATCATTTTTATGGTAGTAGTTTTTCCAGCACCATTATGTCCTAAAAATCCAAAGATCTCACCGTCATTGATAGTTAAATTTAAACTGTCTACAGCTTTACTTGTTTTATTATAACTTTTATTTACATCTGTAATTTCAATCATTTATAAATCCTCCTTAATTTTGGTTTTAGCAGGGAAGCATCTTATTATAAAATATTATAAATTTTTATTCTCGTCAAATCTTTATTATAATAGTAAAATTTAGATAATTGAAAGAAAACTAATCATATTCATCGTAAATAGGTGTGTATTAATGTAATAGTACAAAAAACACTGGATATAATGTTGTAATAATTTAAATGAATATTTATATATTAACACAGTTATTGTTTATACAGTAATCTCTGTGTTAATATATTTATTAAATAGTATCTTAATAATGAATATCTGTCATAGGATAAATATAGAGAGGAAGGGTTTATTTTTGCAATCAGTAAAGCTATTGTTAGATGATTATGGATACATAGTACTATTTTTCTCTTTAATACTTGAACTTATAGCTTTGCCTCTTCCAGGAGAAACCCTTATGAGCTATTGTGGTTATCTTGTTTATAAGGGAAAACTAAATTGGGGTATTAGTATAATAATATCAGCTATAGGAACTATTATAGGAATAACTATTTCATATTTTATTGGAAAAACTCTTGGAATAAGTTTCTTTCGCAAATATGGCAATTACATTCATATGGGTCCTAAAAAATTTAAAAAAGTATCTAATTGGTTTGAAGCCTACGGGAATAAGCTTTTAATTATTTCTTATTTTATACCAGGAGTTAGACATTTCACTGGGTATTTTTCAGGGATTACGGACATATCATTTAAAAAGTTTGCAATAAATGCATATTTAGGTGCTTTTATATGGACTTTTTTCTTTATAACTTTTGGTAAAATTTTAGGTGATCAATGGAATAAAATGCATAGCTATGTGAATAAATATATAGTTGTTATTGGTATCATTTTGGTTGCTTTTATACTGATAATAGTTGCCGTTAAATATTATAGATCTAAAATAAAAGATGTAATTTGTAATTTAGTCAATAAAATTTTTAATAGATAAAAATTTTATTGAAATTGTATAATATATAATTTCTTTGGGTATTATACAGTGAGAAAGAGGTGGTACATATGTCAAAAAGAGAAAATACAAAGCATACAGATATAAATAATGATAAAAACACTATAGCTTCTGAAAGTGGATATGAAAAAAATAGACAGGAAAAAACTAAGAAGCATAAATAGAAATAAGAAAATAATAGCAATAGTCTTCTGATAAAGAGACTATTGCTATTATTTTTATACTTGTTGAATTTTCATCATATTTGTTGTTCCTGTAGTACTAATAGGAATTCCAGCAGCGACTATAACTAAATCACCTTTCTTTATATATTTAGCGTCTAAAGATCTTTTTACTGCATCTTCAATTACTTCGTCAGTAGAAGTTAATTTATTTGATACAATTGATTTAACTCCAAAGTTTAAAGAAAGGCTTCTAGCAACTTCTTTGCTTGGAGTAACCGCAACTATTGGACATTTAGGTCTGTACTTTGATACCATCCTAGCAGTATGACCAGTTTGTGTGGAAGTTATAATTGCTGTTACATTGAGTTCTTTAGCAGTGGTGCAGGTAGCTAAACTTATGGCATTAGATACATTTTTAATGCTATTTTCTTTTCTTTTATTCAAGGCATCAGTATAATCTAGATTAGCTTCAGCTTCCTTAGCTATATTAGACATAGTTGTAGCAGCTTCTAGAGGATAGTCTCCATTAGCACTTTCACCACTTAGCATTATAGCATCTGTTCCATCAAAAATAGCATTTGCTATATCAGAGGCTTCAGCCCTAGTAGGTCTAGGATTCCTTATCATTGAATCTAACATTTGAGTTGCAGTTATTACAGGTTTACCTGCTTTATTACATTTTTGGATTATCATCTTCTGAATTATAGGAACTTTTTGAATTGCAATTTCAACACCCATATCGCCTCTGGCAACCATTATTCCATCAGAGACTTTAAGTATTTCATCAATATTGTCTACGCCTTCTTGAGTTTCAATCTTAGGAATCACCTGAATTTTTTCTCCGCCATTTGCATTTAGTATTGATCTAACATCTAGAACATCGCTGGCTTTTCTTATAAAGGATGCAGCTACAATATCCACATTTTGCTGGCAGCCAAAAATTAAATCGGATTTATCTTTTTCAGTAACAGCAGGAAGGCCTATGGATACATTCGGAACATTTATACCTTTATGACTTCCAATATATCCAGTATTCATAGCGGTACAATGAATTTCATTACCTTCAATTGAATTGATTCTTAGTTCTAGTAAACCATCATCTACTAGTAAAGAGCCATCTACTTTAACGTCTTTATACAATTCTTCATAGGAAACAGAGCATCTTTCTTGATTTCCAATAAGTTCTTTTCCACATACAAAAGTAAACTTATCATCTTTTTTTAGTAATACTTTGTCATTCTGAAAGTTATGAGTCCTTATTTTTGGGCCTTTGATATCCAGCATAATAGCTACGGGTTTATTGAGTTTCTCTCTAAGTTTTTTAATAATATCCATCTTTTCTTTATGGCTTTCATGAGTACCATGTGAAAAATTAAGTCTTGTTATATTCATGCCTATATTCATGAGCTTTTCTAGAACTTCCTCTGAGTCACTTGCTGGACCAATAGTAAAAATCATTTTTGTTTTTTGCACAATAAAAATCCCCTCTACTTATTAGATTTTATTTGATGACTAGCCTCTGTAATATTCCCATTGATATGATAGGAAAATGAACAAATACAAAATAAAGTTTATTATACCTACTTTTTTTAGCGGGAGATAATAGTGGCACGTCACTAGATAATTCATCTAAACTGAGTGGGAAAACAAAATTCCACTCAGCAAGAGTCATTGATACTTTTAAATATGAAACTTAAAGCTTTGGATAGTGTATATTAAAATATATTGGAATAAGTAGTTAAAATATTGTCAATATACTGGCTAAACTTATAATATCTAGTGAGAAAATACATTGTTATTGGCTTTGTATGTAAAAATTAAAGTGATAATTTGATAAATTAAAAAAATAAAGTGTATAAGTTTATCATAAAACAAATATTTTATATATTCAATAATTAAATTGAAAATTTATTGAATGTTTATTATTTAACAAATATATATTTCATGATTTTGTGTAAAAATAATATATGATATACTAGTCATATTAATAAATTTTGTTTAGAATAATTATTAGATTTAGATAATTTCAAAAGGTAATTATAAATTATAGATTATACAGATTATGTGTAGTTTATGTATAAAACAAGTAAAAATTAATCCGTGTAGTATAAGTCCGCAGGATATAGAGAGGAAGTGGTATCTATGTATACTAATGATACAGTACTTAAAGTTAGATATGCTGAAACAGATAAAATGGGAATTGTACATAATTCTAGGTACTATATATGGTTTGAAGTTGCTAGAGAT
>NZ_BAEV01000091.1 GCF_000246895.1 Clostridium arbusti SL206
AAGAACTTGCTTCAATTTACTATTTCTTATCTGCACCTAAACTATTTTTTAATATTCTTTAAAATCGATTTTTCAAAAACTACCGCATTTTTATTTTCTTCCTCTACTTCCTTGTAGAGTTCACCACGAAGAATTACTACTTCCTTTGGTGCATCTATAGCAATTTTTACTGAGCCATCATCTATTTTTACTATTTTAACTTCTATATTGTCTCCTATGAGTATGGATTCACCTTTTTTTCTTGTAATTACGAGCATAAACTCACTCCTTAAACAGGGGATATTTTATTTCATATTTTTCATCATTTAGTATTATTTGTTCCCCTAATCTGTCTTTTATATTTATTACTATGGGAGCTTTTAAATTAGAAGTTATTTTTGTTACCTCTGAACTCAAAGTTACTGTATTAAAAATCAAAACATCCTTCTGTTCTTTTATATTTAAATCCTTTAGCACAGTATCGTTTAGTTCTATTTTATAGTCTTTTTTTATATTAAAAGGTGATACAACTATGAAACCTATACTATTATCTTCTACAGAATGCAGTACACTGAAGAAGTCATTTTCTTCTACAGGGAAAAGTAGAAATTTTTTTAAATCCAGAAAACCTGGCATTCCCTTTTTAAAGTGTATCATTTCATCTTCACTATATTCAATTGTTCCATGATATTTTGTTTTAAGCTCCATAAATTTCACCCTTCACTTTGTTAAGTTGATAGTTGAGAGTTGAAAGTTATTTAACTCTCCAATGTTTTTATAAGTAATCCAAAAGCGTTGGTTGTATAACCCTTGCACTGGTTTGAAGTGATGCCAAATATACCGTTTGAGCAGTGGCGTATTCCATAGTCTTTTGAGTTATATCTATATCTTCTGTTTTTGACAATATTGTAGTAAGATTCTGTGTTTGAGTTGTATTATTATCCAGTGCATCTTTCATTCTGTTTTCCTTTGCTCCTACTTCTGAACGAAGTTTAAGTACATTTTTAGCCGCATCTTGTATACCTTGTAAATCATCTGTTGTCAATAGATTAGTTGCATTTTTATCTGTGTCAGTACCATCTGCCTTATTTCCATCCAAGTGATTTACAATGGACTGAAACAAATCTCTTAAATCTGTAGGACTATTAGCAGTAGAATCACCACTCTTATACTTTAATACATCTGTAGCTGATACGCTGTAATCCATGGTAACTCCCTGAGATATTTCTGTAGATAAACTTTTTCCTATCATGTTAAGTTCTTTTGCACTCTGAGTTGTATCATCAGATACATTGTAATCCAATTTTGTATTTCCATTTACATCTGTAGTAGTAAGTGGCTTTGTAGTTCCCCTCGTACCACCAAACAAATACTTACCATCAAAATTAGTATTTAATGTTTGAGAAAGTCCACTTATCACCTGATTTATTTCGTCTTTTACAGATTGTCTTTCCTGATCACTAAAACCAGCATTTCCGGTAGAAACTAAAAGTTCATTTATTCGAGTTAAAGCATTTCCAACTTGTCCCAAAGTTGTATCTGTAGTACTTAGGTAATTAGACGCATCTTTTATATTGCTACTATACTGAGTATTTGCATCAAGTTGGCTATTAAGCTGCATGGATCTTGCCGCTATAAAAGGATTGTCTGAAGCTTTGCTTATTACCTTTCCAGAAGTCATTTGCTGCTGTATTTTTTGCATGTTTTGAAGATTGTTTTGCATATCTGATAAAAAATTATTAGTCAACATATTGTTTGTTATTCTCATGTTTTCACCTCTTATATTTCAATATGAAAATCACTTCATTAATCCATTTATAACTACATCCAAAAGCTGATCCACCGTAGATATAACCTTTGCATTTGCCTGGTAGGCATGTTGATATTGAATCAAATTTGCCATTTCTTCATCAATGGATACTCCAGAAACAGAAGCTCTTGACTGCTGAAAGCTTTGAAGCAGTGTAGTTTGATTTTTAACTACCCTCTGTGCTTCCTGTTCCTGTATACCTAATTTATCTACACTATTCTTAAAATAATTTTCCATAGTCATTCCACTAGAACTATTCTGTACTGTTTTAACTCCATTGTCGTCTTCGGAAAAATTAGTTATAAAGTTACTTCTTGAAGTGGCTGAATTAATATTCTGTATTGTAGTAAGACTATTTCTAAGCTGGCCAATAGCAAGAGCTCTATTTCCATCTGTATCTCCATCTACACTTGTATCACCAGTAGTACTAACTTTAATTTTCATTACATCATCTATTATTTCCTTGTTTACACTTATGTTGCCTGCAGTTATATTAGATTCACTGCTAAGAACCTTACTCAAATTGTCTGTTGATAGATTAGAGTTTCCATTGCCGTCCTTAGAATACAAAGGAGACGCTACATCTGAGTTTACGAAGAGAGGCATATCATCAAAAGATGCATTTGCAGTTCCACTGTGCACTGAGTTAACTGTGAAAGCTAATGCCTTTGCCATACTATTTAACTGATCTACATAAGTATCAATATCCTCTTGTACAGACATGGCACCTTTAATGTTACCACTATCTGGTGTAAACAGTTTAAGCTGTGAGAAGTTCACTGAGCTGCCATTGGCAATTTCACTTTCATTGCCAGAAGCATCAACACTTATTGCTGTTCCATCACTATTAGCCCATAAGACTCTGTTTTCATCCAATTGTTTTGCCTGATTTGTAGTCATTGAAATATTTATTGTGACTCCATTGGTCTCATTTGTCATATCTCCATTCTTGTAATAAGTAACTTCATATGTTGAAACCTGATTTCCATTAGAATCTACAGTAGATGCATCATCAGTTTGTTTTATATCACTTACATAAGAAAACCTTTTTACATTTGTATTATCCTGAGATCTAACAAGTGTTCCATCAAAATCCTTCAAATTTGCAGGCTTTAAATCTATTCCATCATAATTTTCCTTGTCAACACTAATATTAAAATTTGAACTTAACTGATCAAGCAAAAGATCTCTTTTATCCATAAGGTCATTTGGTTCATTTCCTGAAACTTTAACTCTCATTATCTGCTGATTAAGAGAATCTATTTGGTCGAACATGCTGTTGACCTGAATAACCTGCTGATTTAAATAGGACTGTGAATCAGATTTTAAACTTTGCAATTGATTATAAGTATGATTCAGTTCATCTGCAAGCGCTGTGGATTGCTGAGTAACTACAGTTCTTGCATCGGATCCTTGAGGCTGCTTTGCAAGCTCCTGCCAGGAATCAAAAAACTCACCCATTAAACTTGATAGTCCCGTATCCGAAAGTCCATTAAATATACTCTCTACCTGAGTTAAATAACTATCTCTTGTTTCATTGGTTCCCTTAGTACTTGTTTCATTTCTAATCTGATAATCCAAGAAATCATCTCTTACCCTCTGTATAGCTGATACTGTAGCTCCAGTACCTACTTGACCAGCACTAATTGCATTATTCACTGATGGCATATCATAGGGTCTATTGGATTCTATAATTGCTCTTTGTCTTGTATATCCTTCTGTGTTTGCGTTTGCTATATTATGTGATGTAACATCAATAGCCTTTTGTTGTGCGGACAAGCCACTGACTCCAATATTTAATGTTGAAAATAATCCTGCCATTACTACACCTCACTTATCTACCCATTCTTCCAAGAGAATTATAGGTCTTGTTATTTTTATTGGGACTGAATATATTTAATACTCTATTAGTAAACACCAGGCCTTGTCTAAACAAAAGTTCATTGCTTTCCTTTTGAACTTTTATTTCCTGCAAAAGTTTTTTTATATTTCTATAATTATCTTCTAATTCATCATCTTTGAGTACTCTTATAACCTCATTCATGGAGTTTTCACCAGTAATCTTTCTTCTATCCACCTCTAGTTTTGCAATAGACATATTATTGGCTTCTATTCTTTTCACCACATTTTCCAGTTGAAAAATATCATTTTTTAAAAATAGTTCATGCTGATCCTCCATGGATTTAAGCAGTTCTTTTAACTCATTGTATTCCTTTACCATTATATCTTTAAGCTGATTCTCCATATTAAACACCTTTTCCATTTATGTGATCTAAAAGCTTTTGTGCTACCAATTTAGAATCTCTATTATAGGTTCCATTTTGTACTTGTTTTTTTATTTCTTCAAGCTTTGCTTTTGAAGTACCAAAGTTGTCATCAGCAGAGTATGCACTGAGACTTTTACCAAGCTTTGATATTTCCAGTGAGTCTTTAGTTGATTTTTCTGGAGTTTTATTTTCAGAAGTATTTTTACTTGTATTATTGTTGTTATTCTTATACATCTGTAAAACCTTATCTAAGCCCACTCCATTTATTTTCATATTAATACACTCCCCACGTTAGGTATCTTATAATAAATACCTTTCTGTTCTATTACTATTATTATCGTTATTTTATCATGAAAGTTTAGCTTTACCTATATAAAATAATTAGACCTTTGTCAACAATTTTTTCATGTGTAAAAAAATATACATTTGCAAAAAAACTTTTACAAATGTATATTTTAGTAAAAAGACTCTATCTCCCTAAACTTCTAATCCTATCCGTATTACTTACAATGCCTGTTATTCTAACTCCGAAGTTTTCATCTACTACTACAACTTCTCCGTAAGCTATTTTCTTGCCATTAACTAGTATTTCTACTGGTTCTTCTGCAAGCTTATCAAGCTCTATAAGGGAACCTGTACCTAAATTCAAAATTTCCTTTATATTCTTTTTAGTTCTTCCAAGAACTACGGAAATGTCTAGTGGTACATCCAATATTAAATCTATATTCTTAGCTTCAGCGTATATAGATTTATCTTGAAGTGGCTGAAAGTTTGCCTTTTGTACTTCTACTTTAGGCTGCTTTTCTTCAATTGTTTTTTCTTCAATTCTATTATGAATTGGTTCATAGCTTTCATTATTTGTAGCTTGAGCTTGAACTACAGACTCTTTTACGGGCTCTTTTCTTAGTTCTTCTCTTTGAGTAGTAGCAGCTGCTTCTTTAGGTTCTTCACTGCCACTATCACCTGATTGAACTCCCATCATAATAGAACTAAGTTTTTTAGCTGTATCAATGGGAAGTATCTGCATAATATTACTATCTACTAAGTCCCCTATAGTTATCTTAAAGGCAACTTCAATTATGGTTTCATCATCAGTTATACCAGCAGATAATCTCTGAGTGTCACTATTTATTATCTCAGAGGTTGGTGGAGAAATGTTTACTTCCCGAAGAAGCATAGTAGCCATGGCCGTTGCCGCAGAACCTATCATTTGATTCATAGCCTCAGAAACCGCACTGAGCTCAATTTCAGACAGTTCCTTGGAATCAACGTGGCCATCTCCTCCCATCATTAAATTTGCTATAACTCCCGCATCAGTAACTTTCATTATAAGAAGATTTTCTCCTACTATACCACTAGTATACTGAACATCTAAAGCAATGTTTGGAACTTGGAACTGATTTCTTAGTTCTTTTAATGTGGTTATAGTAACTACAGGTGTGGTTATATTTACCTGCTGGTTTATTATAGTAGACAGCGCTGTTGATGCTGATCCCATAGATATATTTCCAATTTCACCAAGCATATCTTTTTCTATATCTGAAAGGACACTCTTCTTTGGTTCTTCATATTTAGGAATATTTGATCCACCATTCAAAAGAGAATCTATTTCCTCCTGTGAAAGAAATCCATCACTCATAATTTTCCACATCCTTATCTATAATATCTAAAATTTGAACTCCCATATTTTTTCCTATAACTCCTGGTTTTCCAATGTAGTGTACATTTTCATCTATGAGCACAGAAACAGGATCACTGCATTTACTATCTAAAGTAATTACATCTCCCACAGAAAGTTTCAAAAATTCATCAACAGTAACACTGGTAGTTCCTAAAGTTACAACTAGGGGAACATCTACAATATTTAATCTGTCTTTTAATTTTTCCCTAGATTGACTAACTACACTCTCATCATTTTCCTGATACCAATATTGAACTACCAATTTATCTAATACCTTTTCTATACTTAGATAAGGTATGCATATATTAATAAAGGTACTGTTATCTTCCATTTCCACAGAAAAGGTTATAAGTGCTACTGGCTCATGTGGAGCCAAAGTTTGATTTAAAGCGGGATTAGTTTCTAGAGACTCTATCTCTGGCTTAACCTCTACTACATCTCCCCAGGCAAGTTTTAGATTGGATATTAATTCCTGATTAATTTTCATAATTATATTTTTATCAATATCCGTGAACTCTCTGGATTTATATTTACCTAAACCATTTCCTCCAAGGAGAATGTCTATTACTTGATATACAAATTGAGGATTTGTTTCAAACAATATAGAACCACTTAGTGGAGGCATTTTAAAAATTGTAAGAATAGTTGGGTTTGGTATAGAATGAATAAATTCTTCATAAGTTATCTGCTCAACTGATTCTATTTTTACCTTCACATTAGTTCTTACCTGAGCTGTAAGATAATTAGAGATTATTCTAGCATAATTATCATGTATGAGCTCAAGTGTTCTTATATGATCTTTAGAAAACTTTTGAGGACTTCTAAAATCATAAAGTTTAACCTTTTGTTTTTCTTCTTCCTTTGGAATTTCCTCTGGAGTCAGTTCACCAGAGGACAGGGCAGATAAAAGAGCATCTATTTCATTTTGAGATAAAACGTCTGCCATTTTTTCCCCTCATTTCTCTATGTTAGTTTTCTATCGCATCTTTTACTTACTATTTATTTTCATATGCCTTATTTAGTAATTAATTTATCAATATCAATAAAAGTCACTATTCTATCCTTAAAATTTATAATTCCTTTTATGTATGCCTTTTTTGTATCTTCCTCAATATTTTCTATTAAGGCTTCATCTATTTCCAAAACTTCATCTACTTGGTCCACAGAGACACCTATAAGTTCGTCTTCTAGTTTTAATATTATTACACTTTGCTGTACATTTTCACTTTTGTCTACGTCTAAAAGTAAATTTATATCTAAAAGTGATATAACAGTTCCCCTTAAATTAATTAATCCCTTTACATATTCAGGGGCCCTTGGAACTTTTGTTACTGTTACAGCTTCGCTTATAGTTTGAACCTTTGAAGTTTCCACCGCAAATTGCTCATCCCTCAACTTAAAAATAACTACCTGCATACTTTTCACCTCCAGCTAAGGCACATTCAAATAAATAACTAGTCAGTATACTAGTCTATTTTCATATGCCTAAGTCAATTTAAAAAATAATAAGCCAAAAGCTCTCTTTTGGTTGACTTATTATTTCTAATATCAAATATTTAATAAAATCAATAAACTGACTCCTAGCTTATAGCTTTTCTAATGGCTTCAAGTACTCTGTCTGACTGAAAAGGCTTAACAATAAAGTCTTTTGCTCCTGCCTTTATAGCATCCATTACCATAGTCTGCTGTCCCATAGCACTACACATTATCACCCTTGCAGTAGGATCAAATTCTTTTATTTCCTTTACAGCTTCAATACCATCCATATCTGGCATTGTTATATCCATAGTAACTACATCTGGTCTTTCTTTTTTGTACATTTCTACAGCTTTTGCTCCATTACTAGCTTCTCCTATTACTTCAAATCCATTTTTCTCTAGTATATCCTTTATCATCATTCTCATAAAAGCAGCGTCATCAACAATTAATACTTTTGCCATTTTATACAACCTCCAATTAGTTTACTCCTAATGTTTTTAATATTTTTTCCAATGAGCCAGGCATGGGTATATAATAAAAATGCCCGCTAATTGTATTTGTCTTGTCTTGTAAAAACTCTGTTTCAAAATCCAGTACATTATCATCCATCTGTCCAGATTCAATAAAGCCAGTAGAAAGAATAGCAGCTACCATATCGTAACTTACAGCTGGCACCGACGGAGTTATAGTAAGATTTGTAAACTTACTTATAGCATTCATATATGAAGCAGATATAATATTTCCTATCTCCGCCAATACTGAAACTCCCATTTCACTAAGTTCATCTTCCTCAGTACCAGTTAAACTTTTAATAATATCAAAAGCTACATCTTTTTCAAATATAAATAGAATATTTCCCGGTGTGTCTCCAAGAACCCTTACAATAACCCCTATGGCTATTTCCTCTGCATCAAGTTTTGTAAATACTGAATCCAGAGGAATTATATTTACTGAGGGAACAGTCATGTCAACCTTTCTATTAAGAAGCTGAGACAATGCCGTAGCAGCATTACCTGCGCCTATATTGCTTACTTCTCTAAAGGCATCCAGCTGCATAGGTGTAAGCTCAGAATAATTCATCTACTCACCTCCTATACAAAGGCAGCAACATCTAAAATCAGAGTCACAAAGCCATCTCCAAGTATTGTTGCTCCTATATATTCCTTAAGTTGTTTTAAAGTTTTACCTAGTGGTTTTATTACAATATCCTGCTGACCTTGAAGAGAGTCTACAATAAGTCCTGCACTTTTTTCTCCTACATTTACTATTACGATGTAAACTCTGTCTCCGTTTGTTTTAGGAAGACCTAATCTTTCATTAACTCTTATTATAGGAAGTACTTTTCCTCTATATATTATAATTTCTTTATTATTGGTTTTCTTTATATCTTCTTCTTTGTAGTCAATAACACTATCAATATAATTTAAAGAAATGGCTAAGTTTTCTTCTCCTACTTTTACTAAAAGTGCAGTTATAATCTGAAGTGTTAGTGGCAATTTTATAGTGAAAGTTGAACCTTTTCCCTCTTCGCTAGTTAGATTTACGGTTCCTCCAAGGGCAGAAATTTTTGTCTTAACCACATCCATTCCAACACCTCTGCCAGATATATCTGTTACCACTTCATTAGTGCTAAAACCTTGAGCAAAAATAAGGTTTTTAATATCATTTTCATTCATTCCTTCAGTGTTAATGCCTACTTTTTCTGCCTTTGCTCGAACTCTTTCAACATCTATACCAGCACCATCGTCTTTAACTTTTATTACCGCTTTAGTACCTTCTTGGTAGGCTATTAATCTTATTTTACCTATTGGATCTTTCCCCTCAGAAATTCTCTTTTCCTTTGGCTCAATTCCATGATCGGCTGAGTTTCTTATAAGATGAATTAGTGGTTCTCCAATTTCATCAATAACAGTTCTATCAAGTTCTGTATCCTGTCCTTCAATAATGAGTTCCATTTCCTTATTTAATTCTACAGATAAATCTCTCACCATTCTTGGAAATCTATTGAAAACAGTATCCAGAGGAAGCATCCTAATCTTCATTACAAGGTCTTGAAGGTCATTAGTAGTTCTTGCTACCTGCTCTATAGTTTCATTGAGTTCTGTAAGTTTATAGCTGCTGCTTATCTGTTCAAGTCTTGTCCTATTTATTACTAGTTCAGAAACCATATTAAGAAATTTATCTAGTCTCTCAAGATCTACTCTTACAGATTGATGAATTTTTTTATGCGGTTCTGCTGATTTCTTTTGTACATTTGGCGTATTAGTTTTAGGTTTTACTTCAACCTTCACAGATTTTACTTCATCTTTTTCAATTGATTTTTCCACTTTTTTAGTATTTTCTACTTTTTCTGCTTTATTATCAACTTTTATTTCACTATTATTATAATAATTTTTAATGGTATGAGAATCAAGAGTTATTATTTCAATTTTATCAATTTCAGATATATTTTTTAATAGTTTTTTAGTATCTTCTTTAGACTTTTCTGTTAAATATACCAATTCAATTTTAAAATCAAAATTTTCATTTTCTAAATCCTCTGTACCAGGCCTTGATTTAATTATTTCTCCAAACTCTTCAAGACCTTTAAATATAAGAAAAGCACGAGCAGATTTAAGTAAAGTTGTTTCACTAAGCATTATGTTAATTTCTAGTGCAGTATAATTTCTATCTAGAGCCTGCTTTATAACGTTTATATCGTACTCATTTAATTCAATTTTAGTACTATTTTCTTCATTTTTCGACTCTTGTCCTTCTTCACCTTTAACCGTCTCTACTTGTTCAGTTTCTTTAGCTGATATTGTTTCAGAGGCATCCTTTGCATTTTTAGATATGGATTCAAGTTTCTCCATAAGCTCATCTACAGGCATCTCTTCCTCTTCACCACTTGATATATTGTCCACCATTTGCTCTAAAGTATCAAGACATTTAAATAATACTGTAACTACCTGTTTAGTAACTTTAAGCTCACCATTTCTAAATTCTGAAAGTACATCTTCCATCTTGTGCGTAAGCTCTGCCATTCTATTAAAACCCATAGTAGCTGCCATACCCTTTATTGTATGTGCAACTCTAAATATTTCATTTAATTTGTCTACATTATCTGGTTCTTGTTCTAGCTGTAGCAATGCTTCATTTAGTGTTTGTAAATTGTCCATTGATTCTTCTAAAAACATTGACAAATATTGTGAAGTATCCATTACATTCTTCCCCCTTACAGCTTTCTATAAATAAAGGTAGAAGCTTTTTCAAAACCATAATCTCTATAATTATATATGCTTTCTGTTGCTCCTACAAATAATAGTCCATCTTTTTTTAATGAAGCACTAAATTTTTGATAAATTTTATCTTTAATATCTTGATTGAAGTATATTACTACATTTCTACATACAATCAAATCAAAATTCTTTTCATAGTTATCTAATATTAAATCATGCTTCTTAAATGTTACCATGTTCTTAATACTTGTGTCTATAACATATTGGTATCCCTTAAGCTTAAAATATTTATCCTTATAAAACTTTTCTACATTCTTAATATCAGTTAGAGTGTACTCCCCTTTCTTAGCTCTTTCTAGAATAGTGGAATCAATATCTGTAGCCAAAATGGACTGCCTGCCGCCATTTTTTAAATTGTCAAAAATTATAGCTAGGGAATAAGGTTCTGCTCCAATAGAACAGGCAGCACTCCATACTTTCAAATTTTTGTTCTTTTCCCTTGAATATTTCTCAATTTCTCTTTCAAGCTCTTTAAACAGTTCTGGATTTCTAAAAAACTCTGTTACATTTATGGTAATGAAATCTAAAAACTTTTGCCTTTGAGCATAATCACTTTTTAAAAGCTTTATATATTCCTCAACACTTTCTACTCCAACTCTTGACATTAGACTTAGGATTCGTCTATGAAGTTGATTTGACTTATATGCAAATAAATTTATTCCAAAATATTTAAGGACCCAATCTTTAAATTGCTCTAAATCCATTGTCTACCTCCTGATCCCTTTAACTATTTTTATAATTTCCTGTGCAATGTTATCAAGTGGTATTACAAAATCCACAGCACCAGTTTCATAGGCCATTTTTGGCATACCATAGATAATGCAGGTGGATTCATCTTCTGATATAGTTATTCCACCCTTTTCTTTTATTGTTTTAGTGCCTTCAGCACCATCTTTTCCCATACCAGTTAATACAACACTAACTATTCTGGCTTTAAAAACTTCAGAAGCAGATTTAAATAGTTTATCTACAGCAGGTCTTACTCCCCATATAGCCGGCTCTTTACTTAGATGGATTTTTCCATCATTTTTCAATTCCATGTGAAAGCCTCCAGGTGCTACATAGGCTACATTTTTTTCATATATCTGGCCCTCTTGTGCTTCCACAACTTTTATTTGACTATTAGAATCAAGTCTTTCTGCAAAGGCTTTTGTAAAACCTACGGGCATGTGCTGTACCACAAATATAGGAACACCTATATCCTTTGGGAATTTTGTAATAACACTATATATTGCTTTAGGACCCCCAGTAGATGCTCCTATAACTATAGCTTCAATACTTCCAAAAGAGGCCTTGTTAATCCTATCTTTGTAATTTTCTTTATTTGAATCCGCTGTCAAATTTCTTATCCCGCAGCTTCCATCCATAGAACACTTATGAAAAGCTGCTCTCACCTTTGAAACTAATTCATCCTGCACCTTATTAATATCAACAGATATAACTCCGGAAGGTTTAGTAATAAAGTCAAATGCACCTAGATGAAGACATTCCATAGTAATGGTTGTACTTTCTTTTGTTAAACCGCTTAGCATAATAACAGGCATATTTATATTATCTTTCTTTAATTCTTTTAAAGTATCAATACCATTCATAATAGGCATTTCTACATCAAGAGTAATAATATCTAGTTCTAACTTTTTAGCCTTTTCCAATGCATCCTGTCCATTTCTAGCTGTAGCGATAACCTCCATATCTGATTTTTCATTTAACATATCAGATATAACCCTTCTCATTAATGCTGAATCATCAACTACTAAAACTCTTATGCTTTTCAAATAATATCACTCCATTTGAAATTTAAATTTCTTTTGTACCAAGTCCTACAGTCCTTATTTTTACAATAAAACCCGCGGCATCAAGAATCATAGTTCTGCCTTTATTACCACCTACATCTTCACTTAATATAGGTATTCTAAGCTCTTTTAGCATCTTTTTAACTGCTGCACTATTTCTTTTGCCGATGTCCATATTCATACTTTTATCACTAAAATTAAACATGGAGGCTCCACCAGCAATCTTGGCCTTAATGCTTCTTATACTTGAACCCTTCTTTACCATTTTTTCTATCAAAATTGGTATGGCAAGATCTGCAAACTTTTTTTTCATTG
Source organism: Clostridium arbusti SL206 (assembly GCF_000246895.1). Lineage (GTDB taxonomy): Bacteria > Bacillota > Clostridia > Clostridiales > Clostridiaceae > Clostridium_I > Clostridium_I arbusti. The sequence continues at coordinate 12,603 of NZ_BAEV01000091.1, forward strand.
CTGACATTATTAAATTGAGTACTATCAGGCAGCATTATATGAGCTAGTCCACCTATTTTCTTATATTGATCGTATAGTGCTATTCCAACGCAAGAACCAAGTCCAACAGTTATTATCCTGTCTGGTGGACACACTAAATTCAAATCAGCTATTCCTACCCTTATTTCTTTTACATTATCCATATCCTCACCTTATCTATCCTCTATATTAATATCTTTTCCTCTTCAGTTAGGATACTAGCAAGCTTTAAGAAGATAATTATCTTTCCATCTATCTTTATTAAATCCTTAATATATCTTTTTGAAATTCCGCCAACTACCTCTGGAGGTTCTTCCATATCTTTAGTGTTTATATCTTTTACTTCTGAAACCACATCTACAATAACGCCAAATTTACTTTCCCTCTGTTTTGAAACTATTATTTTTGACTCTGAATTTATACCTCTTTCTGGAAGATTAAATCTTTTAGAAAGAGAAATTACAGGAAGAATTTTGCCTTCATAATTTATTACCCCATCTACAAATTCAGGTGAGTCAGGCAATTTGGTTGTTTCTTCATATCCTAGTATTCTTTCTACTTCCATAATATCTGCTGCATAATATTCATCATTTATACTAAAAACCAATATTTTTAGTTCATTATCCTCCATAATTATAGCCTCCTACAACAATAATTTATCCACTATCAGTTCTCTATTAGAATCTAAATAAGCATGTACTTCTCTACTAGATACCTCTAGTATATGCTCCCTGTTTCCTATAGAAAATATAGTATTTTCATAAGCCTTACTTGCATATATGTGTCCATTCTCTTCCACTGAAATTTTTGTGGATACACCACTTAAACTGCCTACAATACCACATCTGATTTCTTTTTCAGCCTTAATAATTCCACCTCTTGCAATACTGTAGAGATTCTCAAAAATTATATAATCTTTAGCTATAAGTTTTGATACATATGCTCCCTTACCAGTAATTGTTATATTACCAGAACTTTCAATTGTTGAATCCTGACAATAAGAAAATTTAATATTTGTTTGTACTATATGAAGTTTTTCATTTTCCTTTATATTATCATCTATAGCATAAATAATTTCAAATAACTCTTTAGGATGTTCTATTTTTAATGGTGCTAATTTAAATAGTTTCTCCCTAAACAAACTTAGCATATGCTCATTGTTATTTGTAATTTCACTGCACAGTATAGGTATAATTTTAAATCTCTTTTCCATTAGTAATTTTAATATTTCTCCATAGGAAACATTATTGTGGAGTGTATTATGCCTTTGTAACTGTTTTGAAACATTAATAAGCTTTAAGATATTTTCCTTTAATCTCATCAATATATGTAAATCTTTAATCTTTACTGTATCCTCTCCTCCAGATACAATATTGGAAGAAATTACATTTTCCTTTACAGTGACATCATCTTTTGCAATGATTTTTGATTTTTCTACGTTTTTTCCTATTTCAATACTGTTGCCTGATTCTACCACCATATCTTCTCTAACAGTTCCATTTATTACCACAGCCCCATCAAACTTTATATTTCCAGTTTTTATATCTACATCTGAATTTATTGTATATAGTTTGTGCACACAAAATATATTTTGTGAAAAGCTTGGTTTTCCATCCTCTAATGCAATAATTGTATCTTCATCTATAATAGAGCATCCTTTTCCAGCTTTAAGATTAATCTTCTTTCCAAGCTTGTGCTTTATACTTCTTCCATAAACATCTATTCCATCAAAGCCTTCTATTCCCCTATGCTTTATTGCTAATACTTCTCCAGCTTTAACACATTGAACAGAACCTATACTTTTAAAGTTTATCCTTCCATTATTATCTTCAATGAATTTCTTAAGATTACTAGTTTTAAACTTAATTTCCAAAAAATCCTCAGTAGTGTCTATCGGTGCTTTTCCCTTTGCAACTAATAAGTGTTCTACTCCCTTTATATTAGTACACTGAATTAAAGCATCTTCTATAATACCATAAACTATATTATTATTTTTTAATTGCTTCCTAATTTGTTCTGGCATATAAACAGGTAAAGAACTAGGTGTATACCCATTCTGAATATTCGAAGTAAGCTCTGGTATGTACTTTATGTTTATATATACTTCCATATTATTAGAACTGGTTAAAATTTGTAGTTTTCTTAAAGAATTCCCCTCTTCCTTCATTATAAACACTCCACTTTAATTACGCTTTAATTATTATATCGTAAAAATATAATTAAACTTTATGAAAAGCTAAAGTTAAGTTAAAAATAAAAAAATCCGCATAATAAAATATAAAGTATATTTTATTATTGCGGATTTTTTATTCATTTTCCATATCAGAAAGTCTTTTTAGATGAATTGCTAGATATCCTATTTCATCTTCAGGAACTTTTACAGAAAATAAAGCTTCTATTCTCAGTGCAATCTTTATAGCAATAGAATATTCACTCTGAAATTTATCTTTTATAGTATCTAACAGTAAATTTTTTATAGTTTTTCCCTTTAGGATTCTTTCTAACATAAAATTTGTATGAGTTAGAGTTCTCGCATACTCTAGAGAATTTGTTTCTATAGATCTTCCTATTAATTTTGAAATAAGATTCATAATATCTTTAATTTTATTTGTATATTCTAAATGAATACCAATTCCATCTTCTGTAATAGCAGCCCTAATATGAAGACATATAAATCCAGTTTCATCTTCAGGAATATTAGTATTAAAAGTATCATTAATCATTTTTAAAGCTTTTGATGCAATAGAATATTCTTCAGGATACAAAACTTTTAATTCATTTAAAAAAGGATTTTCTATCTTAATTTCTTTTTCCATACGCTTTAAGCAAAAATTTATATGATCGGGTAGAGAAACATGTATTTGTTTATTTAGTTTTAATCCAAGGTCTTTTTCAGACATAGATATTATCTCTTCTGAAATACCTATGATTTTATTATCAATAGTTTCCAGCACTGTATTATAATTATTATCTATTTCTGTATTTTCTCTTATAAATACTGTTTCAATTCTATTTGATGGTATACTGCTGCCTTTATGAAAATCGAACCCAATACCTTTTCCAATAAGTATGTAATCATTATTTTCTTTTTCCGCTATTACTACATTGTTATTTAATACTTTTTTTATTATTGCATCATCAACCATAATACCCTCCGCATAATTTAAAAACATATTGCACAAAATTATTAAGGCATGTGAAAATAAATAACAAGTCAAAGATGCGACGTATATTTTGAATTATACAAGGAAACAGGTCCTGATGATAGTGGTGCTATCTAAAGATTCTGCTGACGCAGTAGAATTCAAAATAGGCTAGCATACTGACTAGTTATTTATTTGAATGTGCCTTATATTGTATTAATCTTATTATTTACATAATTATAGTATATTGTTTTAAAATACTATGTCAACAATAATGTATATTCTGTAATAAATTATATTCACTATAAAATAGACTAGCATACTGACTAGTTATTTATTTGAATATGCCTTAGTTATTATTAATTAAATATATCATTCTATTTACAACTTATATAAATATAATTAGTTTTAAAATTAATTACATTATATAACAATAAAGTAATTGATAATTATTATTTGTTAATATATAATATAGATAAATAATAAAGTTTATTTAAGCTATCCTATTAAATTCATATAAGTAATTATAATTATACTATATAATGAAAATTTTTTTACCTTTAAGGAGGTCTTATTTATGAAAACAACAACTAAGATATCAATAATAGGTGCAGGTTTTGTTGGATCTACTACTGCTTTTGCCATTATGGATGAAGGTCTTGCTTCGGAAATTGTAATAGTAGATATAAACAAAGATAAAGCTGAAGGTGAGGCAATGGATTTATCTCACGGTGCATCTTTTGTAAAGCCCACAGTAATTAAAGCTGGAGAGTATAAAGATACAAGCAATTCTGATATTGTTATAATTACAGCTGGTATACTACGTGT
>NZ_BAEV01000090.1 GCF_000246895.1 Clostridium arbusti SL206
TTTAGGCACATTCAAATAAATAACTAGTCAGTATGCTAGTCTATTTTAAATCATACTACGTTAACAGAACCCTCTGATAGTACCACTATCATCAGAACCCGTTTCCTTGTATAATTCAAAATATACGTCGCATCTTTCACTTATTATTTATTTTCACATGCCTTATGTAATTTCTCCAGTTAAATATTGCTCCTCAATTTCAATAAGTCTTGTATTTTCTATTCTTGAGCATATGTTATTATTTGATCTTGAAACTACTTTTATATAGTTTGGAGTATATCCTTCATACAAATTATTATTTTCTTTGAAAGTATCTTCATAAAGCACCTCAGTTTTAGTACCTATAAATTTACTCATAAATTCTTTTTCTAATTTACAATTTAATTCTATTAAAATCTTACTTCTTTTCTCTTTTGTACTTCCATCAATTTGATTCTTCATCTCAGCAGCTTTAGTTCCCTTCCTAGGGCTATACTTAAATATGTGCATCTTTGATAATTTTATTTCCCTTAAAAAATTGTAAGTACTAGTGAACTCCTCATCTGTTTCTCCAGGAAAACCTACAATTACATCTGTAGTAATGGAAACATCTTTAATATTATTTCTAAGGTCCTCTACTATGTTTTTGTATTCCTCAGTAGTATATTTTCTATTCATTCTTTTAAGAGTTTCATCACATCCACTTTGAAGAGAAAGGTGAAAATGAGGACAAAGTTTTTTAAGTGAAGCTATTCTTTCAATAACTCCCTCAGTAAAAAAGGTAGGATCAATGGAACCTATTCTTACTCTATTAATTCCTTGTATTTTATCTATCTTCTCTAATAAACTTACAAGATTGCAATCTCCTTTTATATCTACGCCATAGGAAGCTGTATGTATTCCCGATAAAATAATTTCTTTAAAACCATGCTCAGCTAACTTTTTAACTTCTTCTAATACTTTATCAGGCTCCTTACTACATACCCCACCTCTAGCATAGGGTATTAGACAATATGAACAAAATCTATTACATCCATCTTGTATTTTTAGGAAAGCTCTTGTTCTATCTTGATATTCCTCTATGTTTAGCTCCTCAAAACTCTTATCAACAAATACATCATTCACTGCTATCATTTGTTTTTTTTCATTTATTGCTCTATTTACAAAATATACAATTTGCCCTTTATTTTTTGTACCCAAAATAACATCTACTCCATCTATTTTGGATATTTCATCGGAGGCAATTTGTGAATAGCATCCAACTACAGCTATTATAGCATCTCCATTCAATTTTTTAACTTTACTTATCATTTGCCTAGACTTTCTATCACCCATATTTGTAACTGTGCAAGTATTTATAACATATACATCTGCCACATCATTATGTGTTACAATCTGAAAGCCTTCTTTTATAAATTTTTCTGTCATAGCTTCAGTTTCATACTGATTTACTCTACATCCTAATGTAACAAAAGCAACCTTCATTAAATTTCTCCTCCAATATCTCCTAGTTCATACATTAGCAAAGAGGAACATACAAAGCCCGCAGTTTCTGTTCTTAAGATTCTTGGCCCTAAAGTTACTATATATGCACCAATGTCCTTCAATTGCTTTATTTCTTCCTCTTCAAAGCCGCCTTCTGGTCCAACCATTATAGCTATAGTATTTATTTTCCTGCCCTTTAAGTTCACAATCATATTTTTAACACCTTGATTTTTTTCATTCTCATAGGGTACAACTACCAAATCAAAGTTTTTTACTTCGTCTAAAAACTCATTAAATTTAACTATATTTTTTATTTTAGGTATAACAGTTCTCTTACTCTGCTTGCAGGCTTCTAGTGCTATCTTATTCCATCTATCTATTTTCTTTGACTCGCTTAGTTCATTCTTTACTATAACTCTTTCCGTTATAACAGGAGTAACTGACATTACACCAAGTTCTGTAGCCTTTTGAGTTATGAGTTCCATTTTTGTGGCCTTAGGTAACCCCTGATATAAATGAATTTTAATATTGCTTTCATTATTGGTATTGGTATTTTCAATGATATTGCAGATAACTGCTTTCTTATCTATAGATTTTATTTCTGCAAGGAACTCTTCTCCGATACAATTATTTATATTTATTTTATCTCCTATTTTAAGCCTCAATACTTTATAAATATGTTTAACATCATCCCCAGTTATAGTGACAATGTTATTATTAATAATATTATTTTCAGGCACAAAAAACTTATGCATAAAATCCTACACTCTCCCTACTGCTGATTAAAGCTTAGCTACTATACATATCCACTCACCTTGATTATTTACTTCAAGTATATCAAATCTATTTTTCTTAAGAGTATCAATAACTTCTTCAGCTCTATCTTTTATTATACCAGAGGAAATAAAATATCCTCCCTTTTCTAAAAATTTAGGTACATCTGGAGTAAGTAGCGTTATTATATCTGCTATTATATTTGCAACTACTATATTAGCTTTTCCATTAACAACTTCCATAAGGTTACCATGTATAATTTCAATATTATTTATATGGTTATATTTTACATTTTGTTTTGCCGAATCCACTGCAACAGGATCTAAATCTACGCCTATAACCTTTTTAGCATTCAATTTTGCAGCAGTAATGGCAAGTATTCCTGAACCTGTTCCTATATCAAATACTGTCAGATCATTTTTAATGTATTTTTCTAGAGCCTGAACGCACATTCTTGTAGTTTCATGAGTACCAGTTCCAAAAGCCATCCCAGGATCAAGTTCTACAACTAATTCATAGTCATCTTTCTCGTAATCTTCCCATATAGGTTTTACTACAACTCTTGCTCCAACTTTAGTTGGCTTATAATATTTTTTCCAATTATTTTCCCAATCTGCTTCGTTTACTGTATTTACGCTAACAATTCCAGCACCTTTATCTATACCAAATTCACTAAGATTATCTATGGATTTTTTTATATATTCTATGTATTCATTAAAGTTTTCATCTTCTTTATAATATGCTTTTATAGTAGTTCCATCTTTTACTGTTAATAGGGTTTCATCAAAATAATCCCAGTCTCCTGGATGGTTCTTTTTAAACTCTAAATCATCTGGATCTTCTATAGACACTCCTTTAACGTCTGTATTATATAATATTCCATTAATAGCCTCTACCGCTTCGCTACTTGTAATTATATTAACCTCTAACCATTCTTTTTCCATTATATATTTCCTCCAAAACTAAACAAACTTAATCATATAATAATCTATACTAAAATAGATCACAAGTCAAACCTATTGTATAACTTTCATAGCAATAAAAAAGCATTTCGGTATATAAGAAAAATAATATAAATTCTTATATATATTATTTTAGGCAAAACCTAAAACTTCTAACCGAAATGCTGTAAATTATAAACTTTTATTTTATAACACCCACTTTCTGAGTCTGTTCATCAATCTTTTTTAGAAGTGTCTTATATTCTCTTATTACTTTTCTAACTTCATCTTCATTATCTTGCATCTCATCACTTATATCGCATCTTAACTCATCTATTCTATTAGTGATTAAGCTCCTTATCTTTCCGATATCATTGTATTCTAAAGTTATTTTCATAAAAACCCCTCCTAAAATTATTTTTATATAATAAAAGTTATTACTACTATTATATCAAAAAAACCGTACAAAATATGTACGATTTTTTAATTTATTTAAATCCATGTTTTAATTTATCGTAGAATGAAGACTTTTTACTATCATCTTCATTAGTTTCTCCACTTGCTTCTTGGAACATCCTAAGAGCTTCTTTCTGCTTTTCATTTAATGACTTAGGTATATCAACTATTACTCTAACGTATTGATCACCTCTACCGCTTCCATTAACTCTAGGCACACCCTTACCTTTAAGTCTAAATCTTGTTCCCGGCTGAGTACCTGATGGAACCGTATATTTAACATCTCCATCTATAGTTGGAACTTTAATTTCAATTCCTAAAGTTGCATCAGCAAAAGACACATGAGTATCTATAAATATATCAAAATTTTGTCTTTTGAATATTTTGTGTGGCATTACTCTAATATTTATATATAAATCACCAGTAGGTCCACCATTTTTTCCATGTTCACCATGGCCTCTTAATGGTATTACATTTCCAGTATCCACTCCCGCAGGTATCTTTACAGTTATTTTTCTCTTCTTTCTCTGAGCTCCTGAACCATGACAATCAGGACAAGGATCTGAAATTATCTTTCCCTTTCCACCACACTTGTCACAAGTAGCTTCACTAACAAAGTTTCCAAGAGGTGTATTCCTTTGAACTCTTATACGACCAGCACCATGACATTTACTACAAGTTTTTGCTGTAGTTCCTGGCTTTGCACCAGTACCATGACAAGTCTCACAATTTTCACTTCTTGTAATTGATATTTCCTTATCTACTCCAAAAACAGCCTCTTCGAAAGTTAGATTTATGGAATACTCCATATCATTTCCTCTTTCAGGCCCATTTCGTCTGGTGCCTCCACCTTGGGAGAATCCACCTCCAAAGAAAGATCCAAAAATATCACCTAAATCTGAGAAATCAAATCCACCAGCTCCACCGTCAAATCCGCCATATCCACCTGTTCCAGGTCCAGCTCCATTGAAATCAGCAGTACCAAATTGATCGTACTGTGCTTTCTTTTGTGGATCTGATAATACTTGATATGCCTCATTTATCTCTTTGAATTTTTCTTCCGCTTCTTTATTGCCTTGATTTTTATCTGGATGATATTTTATTGCTAGCTTTCTAAAAGCCTTCTTTATTTCATCATCACTAGCGCCTTTTTGCAATCCAAGCACCTCATAAAAATCTTTTTTTGCCATCCCATTCACCACCTATAAAATTAAGGGAATGGTAAACCCCGTTCCCTTTTATACATTATACTTTGTAAATTGTATTTTTTCTACAATATATATTCAAATAAATAACCAGCCAGTATACTAAATACATTTGACTGGTTATTTGTTTTTTAATACTGATTATTTATCTTCATCTACTTTGTAGTCAGCATCTACTACATTGTCATCCTTTTTTTCTTCTCCAGCTCCAGCAGCGCCTTGTGTTCCTTCAGCACCCTGTGCTCCTTCAGCTCCTTGTGCAGCTGCATATATCTTTGATGAAACAGCATAGAATGCATCAGTTAATTCTTGTGTAGCCTTCTTTATAGCCTCTATGTCGTCTCCTTCTTTAACTTTCTTTAATTCTTCAACTTTAGCTTCAATACTAGATTTATCTTCAGCTGATACCTTATCTCCAAGCTCTTTTAAAGTCTTTTCTGTCTGGTAAACAGTTTGATCTGCATTATTTTTTGTCTCTATTGATTCTTTTCTCTTCTTATCTTCTTCAGCATACTTCTCTGCTTCTTTAACAGCTTTATCTATTTCATCATCGTTAAGGTTTGTTGATGCAGTAATTGTTATATTAGCTTCTTTTCCAGTTCCCTTATCTTTTGCAGAAACATTTACTATACCATTAGCATCTATATCAAAGGTAACTTCTATCTGAGGAATTCCTCTAGCTGCTGGAGCAATTCCTGACAATGTAAATGTACCAAGTGTTTTGTTATCATTAGCCATTGGTCTTTCACCTTGAACTACATGTATTTCAACGGAAGTCTGACCATCTGCTGCTGTTGAGAACACCTGACTCTTTCTTGTAGGAACAGTAGTATTTCTTGTTATTAATGGTGTAGCAACATTGCCATAAGTTTCAATTCCAAGTGTCAATGGTGTTACATCAAGAAGTAATACATCTTTAACGTCTCCAGTTAAAACTCCTGCTTGAATAGCTGCACCTACTGCAACACATTCATCTGGATTAACACCCTTTGAAGGATCCTTACCTGTAAATTCTTTAACAGCTTCTTGTACTGCTGGTATTCTTGTAGAACCACCAACAAGTAATATTTTATCAATATCTCCTATGCTAAGGCTAGCATCAGCAAGAGCTTTTTTCATTGGTTCTATTGTATCTGCTACTAGTTGACTAGTTAATTCATTAAATTTAGCTCTTGTAAGTGTCATATCAATATGCTTAGGGCCAGTAGCATCTGCTGTTATAAATGGTAAGTTTATGCTGGTTTGTGTTGAAGATGACAATTCTATTTTAGCCTTTTCAGCAGCTTCTTTTAATCTTTGTAGTGCCATTTTATCATTTCTTAAATCTATGCCATTTTCAGCTTTGAAAGTTTCAGCTATATAATCCATAACTTTATTATCAAAGTCATCTCCACCAAGACTTGTATTACCATTAGTAGCTTTTACTTCAAAAACTCCATCTCCAAGTTCTAATATAGATACATCGAAAGTACCACCACCAAGATCATAAACAAATATCTTTTGATTTGTATCCATTTTATCAAGACCATATGCAAGTGATGCTGCTGTTGGCTCATTGATGATTCTTAATACTTCAAGTCCTGCTATTTTTCCTGCATCCTTTGTAGCCTGTCTTTGGCTGTCATTAAAATATGCTGGTACAGTTATAACTGCTTGAGTAACTGTTTCACCTAAATAAGCTTCAGCATCAGTTTTTAATTTTTGAAGTATGAAAGCTGATATTTCTTGTGGTGTATGTTGTTTTCCATCTATATCAACCTTATATCCAGTACCCATATGTCTCTTTATAGATATTATTGTTTTATCTGGATTTGTTATTGATTGTCTTTTGGCAACTTGACCAACTAATCTTTCACCATCTTTTTGAAAAGATACAACAGATGGAGTGGTTCTTGCTCCTTCTGCATTTGCTATGACAACAGGATCTCCTCCCTCCATAACTGCAACACATGAATTTGTTGTTCCTAAGTCAATACCTATTACTTTTGACATAATAAAAAACCTCCTAATTTTCACTTCAAAATTTATTTCTATTTAATTTTAGTAATAATCTAATTTAATTTGCAACCTTTACCATACTATATCTTATAACCTTATCTTCTTTCTTGTATCCTTTTTGTAGAACTTCTGCTATAGAATTCTCTCCAAGACTTTCATCTTCTACATGCATAACTGCATTATGCACATTTGGATCAAATTCTCCACTTGCATCTATTTCTTCTACTCCAAGCTTTGTAAGACATTCTTTAAATTGTCTTACTGTCATTTCAATTCCCTTCTTTAAATCTTCTACGCTTCCTTCAATATAAGAAGCTCTTTCCATATTATCTAATGCTGGTAAAATGTCTTTTAATACACCAGTACATGCGTCTGAATATATACCGTCTTTTTCCTTAGCTGTCCTATTTCTATAGTTTTCATATTCAGCAGCAGTTCTAAGAAGTCTTTCTTTAACTGTGTCTAACTCATTTTTCAATTTTTCATTTTCATCTTTAAGCTTATTGTTTAATATCTTCATTTCTTCAAGCTCCTTCTCAGAAGATGAGTTATCCTCTTTTAATTCTTCAAATTCTTTATCTTCAAGTTTTTGCTCATCTTCAAGAGTTTCAGATGAATTAGTATCATTCTTATTTTCCAAAGTTTCATTTACCTCTTCATTCTTTAAGCTTTCAATAGTTTCGCCCTCAACATTATTAGTTTTATTAATGTCAGACATTTACTTCACCTCTAATCATCAAGATAAATCTTATTAATATTTTTGTTTAATTCTTTTGTTACCTTTGTTAATATAGAAACAACCTTTGAATATGGGATTCTGGTTGGACCTATTACACCTATGGAACCAAGTTGGCGATCCCCCAAACTATAAATGGCAGATATTATACTACACTCCTTGGCACCTTGGATATAATTTTCATGACCAATACGTATAGATATTTTAGCTTTACTATCCAAAATATTCTTTATATTACTACCATCATCTACAAAAGATAGAATTTTTCTAGCCTTTTCTATATCCTTAAATTCTGGATAATTTAATATATTTGTAAGTCCTTCAAAATAAACTTCTGAATTATTACTATTGGTATTTAAGCTATCATAAAGATGAGGAATAATTGCATCAAAGATATCTTCATATCCGCAAAGGTCTCTCTTAAGATTGTTTATAACCTCAAGATTTATCATATTTATACTTAAATTTTTGAGTCTTACATTTAATAAATTGTTTATCTTATTTAAGGCTTCACCATTTAAGGGTTTATTAACTCTTATAATATTATTCCTTATAAGACCACTATCAGTAACAATTACTGATAGTATATTGTTATCTATCCCCATAAGTTGGATTGATTTAATTCTACTCTCTTCAACAGATGGAGTTTTAACAACACTTATTAATTTTGTAAGCTCTGATAATAAAATGGTAGCTTGTCGTACAATCCTATCCACCTCAAATAATGCAGAATCAATTAGTTGTTTTTTTATTATATTTTCTTCTTCTGGTGATAATCTTGAAATCTGCATTATTTGATCAACATAAAACCTGTAGCCTTTGTCTGAAGGCTTTCTACCAGAAGAACTATGAAGTTGCTCAATATACCCCATGTCTTCAAGGTCTGCCATTTCATTCCTTATAGTGGCCGAACTTATACCTAAATCATACTTCTTAGCTATAGTTCTTGACCCAACTGGCTCTGCAGTATTTATATAGTCATTTATTATTGCACTGAGTATCTTCAGTTTTCTACCATCTATCATATCCATAATTATCACCTCTTTATTAGCACTCTCACTTGTTGAGTGCTAATCATCATGTTTTAAAAATATCACTGGACAATTTTTTTGTCAACTTTTTTAATTGTGAACAATTCATATAAATATAGCCATTCAAGAAAATTATCTTACTAATACTTTGATTTACTAAGGATATCACTAGATTTTAATAATAAAATCACTTAGGATATAATTTGATATTTCTATTCCCCTAGATGAAAGGTATAATCTATCTTCTTTAATGATTATCATATTTTCACACTCATATTTTTTTATTATATTACCATAAACTAAAAATATGTCTTTTCCAAATCTCCGTTTAAATTCTTTAATAGAAATCCCATTAATCTTTCTAAGCCCTAAAAACATAAACTCTTCTATATTGTCTTCTTTAGTGTTCTCATAGGATTCCACTATAGCATTCCCATAACCCATAACTTTTTCTACATATTTTTGCACATCAGTCTCATTTCTATACCTAATTCCATTATAATAAGAATGAGCTCCCGAACCAATGCCTATGTAGTTTTTTAAATTCCAATATACTAAATTATGCTTACATTCTAAATTTTGCTTTGAAAAATTAGAAATTTCATACTGAAAATAACCCTTTGAATTTAAAAAATCTTTTGTAATAGAATACATTTCACTTACTATATCTTCACTTGGCAGATCTTTTTCACTGTATAAGTTAAAGAATGGAGTGCCTTCTTCTAATATAAGGCTATAACAAGATAAATGTTCTGGATTTAACCTAACTATAGTTTCTAATGTATACTTCCACATCTCAATAGTCTGATCCGGAAGTCCAAACATTAAATCTATATTTATATTTTTAAATCCCATACTTCTAGCCATATTATAGCTATCTATAAAACTATTAAAATCGTGTATTCTTCCTAATTTTTTAAGTAATTTGTCCTGAGCTGCCTGAAGTCCTATGCTTAATCTATTTACTCCCATATCCTTTAAAATTTTCAATTTTTCTTTAGTAAAGGTTCCAGGATTGCCTTCTATAGTAAACTCTATATTCTTTGATAAATCTAATATTTCCAAACTTTTTTTTAATTTTTCTAAAGCATCTAAATTTAAATAGGTGGGAGTTCCCCCACCTATAAATATTGTTGATACTTTTTTATTGCAAACACTTTTTATTTCCTTGCATAATGCTTCAATATACCTTTCCATTAAGCCTTCACTATTAGCAAAGGATGGGAAATCACAATATAAACATTTTTGTTTACAAAATGGTATATGAATATATAAAGCTGTTTCTTTCATAACATCTAACTCCATCTAATCCACTTTAAGTATAGACATAAATGCTTCTTGAGGAATTTCTACATTTCCAACCTGTCTCATTCTCTTTTTACCTTCTTTTTGCTTTTCAAGAAGCTTCTTCTTTCTACTTATATCTCCGCCATAGCACTTAGCAAGTACATCCTTTCTAAGTGCTTTTACTGTTTCTCTTGCAATAATTTTAGCTCCTACTGATGCCTGTATTGGAATTTCAAACATTTGTCTTGGTATTATCTTCTTTAATTTTTCAGCTATACCTCTTCCCCTATTATATGCACTTTCTTCAGGTACAATCATTGAAAGTGCATCTACTACATCACCATTTAACATTATGTCTAGTTTTACAAGTTTTGTTTGAATATAGCCATCAAGTTCATAATCAAAGGAAGCATATCCTCTACTCTTTGATTTTAGTACATCAAAAAAATCATATATAATTTCATTTAAAGGTATTTTATAGTTTAGCATAACTCTTGTAGTTTCTATATACTGCATATCTATAAATATTCCTCTTCTATCCTGGCAAAGTTCCATAATAGGCCCTACATAATCTGAAGGCGTAATAACCGATGCCTTAACTATAGGTTCCTCCATAAATTTTATTTCAGAAGGTTCTGGTAAATTTGTAGGATTAGTTATATCTAAAAGTGTCTCATCAGTTTTAGTGACTTTATATATTACAGAAGGTGCTGTAGTTATAATATCCAGATTAAATTCTCGCTCTATTCTCTCTTGAATTATTTCCATATGTAGAAGTCCAAGAAAACCACATCTAAAACCAAATCCTAAAGCTATAGAGGTTTCAGGTTCAAAGTTTAAAGCTGCATCATTTACCTGGAGCTTTTCTAAAGCATCTTTTAGTTCTCCATATTTAGCTCCGTCTACAGGATATATACCACTATAAACCATAGGAATAGCTGGCCTATATCCTGGTAATGCCTCTGCAGTGGCTCTTCCAGCTTCTGTCATAGTATCGCCTACACGAGCATCTCTTACATTTTTAATAGATGCTGTTACATACCCAACATCTCCCGCTCTAAGTTCACCTATAGGATAAAAATTCGGTACAAATACTCCTACCTCTGTAACCTCATATTGTTTGCCTGTAGCCATAAGTTTTATCTTTGTACCTGACTTAACTACACCATCTTTAACTCTAA
Source organism: Clostridium arbusti SL206 (assembly GCF_000246895.1). Classification (GTDB taxonomy): domain Bacteria; phylum Bacillota; class Clostridia; order Clostridiales; family Clostridiaceae; genus Clostridium_I; species Clostridium_I arbusti. Next base: position 11,074 of record NZ_BAEV01000090.1, read on the forward strand.
TATAGCTTACTACACCCTTATAGCTATCGTAATAAGAATCAAATATAAGTGCTTTTAGAGGTGCTTCTTCATCTCCATCTGGAGCTGGTATTTTCTCAATTACAGCTTCCAAAACATCTTCCACATTTAAACCTGTTTTAGCAGAAACAAGAGGTGCGTCTCCAGCTTCTATTCCAATTACATCTTCAATTTCCTGTTTGATTTCCTCTGGTCTTGCACTTGGCAAATCCACTTTATTTATTACAGGTACTACTTCTAGTCCATGATCTACAGCTAGATAACAATTTGCTAACGTTTGTGCCTGTATACCCTGGGTAGCATCTACAACTAATACAGCACCTTCACAAGCAGCTAAACTTCTAGATACTTCGTAATTGAAATCTACATGTCCTGGAGTATCAATCAGATTTAATACATATTCTTCTCCTTCTGATCTTTTATATACAAGCCTTGCTGCCTGAGACTTTATAGTTATTCCTCTTTCTCTTTCAAGATCCATATTATCAAGTACTTGTTGTTCCATTTCCCTTTGAGTAAGGGTACCTGTTTTTTCTAGTAATCTATCCGCTAATGTAGATTTACCATGATCTATATGAGCAACTATACAAAAATTCCTTATATGTTGTTGTCTTTTACTTTGCATTTAATTATTTACCCCCATTATGTTCTCAATGAATGCTACTTAGTTAAACTTTATACTAAGTTTAGATGAATTTATCCATGTACATGCCACTGTCATCTTAAGATTAAGCTCTACATACCAAATCAGATTAAATTATAACATAAATCCTAGGGACAATGCCAATATAACAGAGCATTAATATTATTTTAATATTCTATTTTAATATTCTATTTTAATATTACCATAAATTTTTGTTTTAAATGTTGATATTTTAAATCTTATATTATCTAATTTTTTATTACTATTGCCTAAGTTATTTACAATGTCAGAAATCATTTTTTGAGAACTATTATATACATAGGCTATTTGATTTTCTATATTCATTGGTATTCTGTTATTTACATAAACCTTATAACTTTTTGTTTCGAATCTTAAGTCAAAGGGACTTACACTAAATAGTATTCTAAATCTAGGTACATAAACCTTAAAAACTATATCATCATCATCTTTTTCATATTTATTTGGATTATCCATTTTATCTTCCAAGGTATCAAGCTTTTTTTCCATATCATCTAAATTATATTTGTTTATTTTATTCCTATAATTTTCCTCTGATGCTTTCATATGTATTTCGTTAGAATAAATTGTTCTGTTTAAAGAAATATTGCTTATAAAGAGACCCATAATTATAGTTATTGTAATGAATATAATAAAAATATAATAATATTTCCTTTTCATAAAAAAAGTACCTCCTAATATTTAAAGGATGTACTTTTTTATATTTTTTATTCATTATTTACCATTTATATATTCCGCAATCATTCTTGCCACATATTTTGACGTAGCTTTTGACTCATCAAGAGTGTTTGGAACAGATCCTATTTCAAGTAAAAAAGCATTATTACTTTTTGCCTGATTAAAGAAGTTCATTCCATAATCATAATAATAAACTCCATTGCCAATAGTTAATCCCGGGAAATCTTTCTTAGCAGTATTCAATAAAGAATTTACAATTGTCATATTTTTATCAAAGTGAGGATTCTTTCGTGCCATAACAAACATAAACTTAGCTACGTTTTGTCCATTTATCTTAGTAGTAACATTATTTTTATTTGGATCTGAATCTCTATGTATGTCAATTACCATCTTAAAATCGCCATATTTTTTTAAGTACTTGTCTAAAGTTTCTCCAGACCTCTCATAACTCTTATTATAAGCTAGTACATTGTGAATAGTTGTATCATGTATTACAGAAATGCCATAATTGTCTGCAAGTTCCTTTGCAAGTTCATCTCCAACCGCACATACATTTTTTGTAGGATCAAGATTATCTGGACCATATTGACCATAGCTCTCAGTGGTATGGGAATGATATATAAGTACTTCAGGTTTTGAATTATCAAGATTTTTTTTAAGCTTTGGATTATAAACTTGAGAAGTTTGATTTGAAAGATTTGCATTATCTGTATTCCCAGTATCTTTACCATCGCCAGTATTTTTAGTTATATCACTATCCTTTAAATTGAAATCACTTATATTTACTACTCCATCTTCTTTACCATTATAATCTATAGAATTATTATCTTCCTTAAAATAAGATATCTCTCTTTTTAAAATCTCATCAGGATTATTTAAATTAACTCCTATATAGTTTAAAATTGTAGTTTTTAGAGAAAGTGTATTTTCAGCCATATCTTCTTCATTAAAATTTGTAACTTTTACAATTGGCATTACATAATTGACTAACTGTACATAGGTCATGTTACTTCTTTCACCAGTTAATTTTTCTTGAGATTTTTGGGTATTGAAAAAGCTAAAAAATATATAGATAGAAAATATCATTATAGTGACACCTAAAATCAATATAAAGCTGTTCTTCCCATTGTTTATCTTTTTATTAACCATCCACATTACCTCCCACTTAAGGGTATAAAAATAAAAAGTTAAGTATGCAGCAGAATACTTAGCATACTATAACTAGTTATTTCTTTGCAATACCTTATTTAGACTATATGAAAAATACTATGGATTTATAACATATTAGGCATATTTAAATAAATAACTAGTCAGTATACTAGTCTATTTTGAATTATACTACGTTAACAGAACCTTCTGATAGCACCACTATCATCAGAACCTGTTTCCTTGTATATTTCAAAATATACGTCGCATCTTTCACTAGTTATTTATTTTCATATGCCTTACTGCAAAAACTTATTTATATCATCTTTATCAAGGGCTGGTTGAAGTGCGATATTAATGCCATTTGCTATTATCTTTGATATAGAATCTATAACCATATCCACTTCTTTCGGAGTTACCATAAGATTCCCTACATAAGGATGTAATATTTCCTGTATCATTTTTTGTTTTTCATTTTTATCTATAGATTTTAGCATATCATAGAATTCTCCTCCTTCCTGAGAGGTTCTTATCATTTCATCAAGTACCATATCAATAGTATCATTTGCCATAGTGGCTGCATCTACTACTGTCGGTACACCAATGGCTATAACCGGTATTCCTAATGTTTTTTCACTTATCTCCATTCTTCTATTTCCAACACCAGAGCCTGGAGAAATACCTGTAGTTCCAATTTGAATAGTTGAATTTACTCTTTCCATTTTTCGTGAAGCAAGTGCATCAATACATATTATTAAATTTGGTTTAATTTTATTCACTACGCCCTTTATTATTTCACTAGTTTCCATACCCGTAAGCCCTAATACTCCTGGTGCTAAAGCACATACAGGCCTAATCCCCTCATCAATGGTATCTGGTACAAGCTCTTTTAAATGTCTTGTTACCATTATCTTTGAAATCACCTTAGGTCCTAGTGCATCGGGAGTTATATTCCAGTTACCAAGCCCTACTACAAGAGCTGTCATACTATCCTGTAATTTTATAACACTAGAAAGTTCCTCTGACAACACCTGGCTTACATCGTCCATACCATCTGCATCATAGTGAATTAACCTAGGCATATCTATTGTTATGTATGTGCCCTTAGGCTTTCTTATTGCTCTTTCACCTTCATCTGTAACTACCTTTACATTACTTATTTTTATGTCTCCCCTTTTTCTATTTGAAATTTCAACTCCTTGAATTTTTCTGCTGCTTTGTTTTTCATATAATTCTTTTGCCTCTACAGCAAGATCAGTTCTTATACTCAAAAAAATCACTCCTCATCAATTAATTTATCTAGTAAATCTATTTTTCCCTTATATAGCTTAACTATTCCACTTTTATAATTAATGCTTGAAGAATAGAATTTTTAATGTTATAATGGTTTTTGTTAAATGTGAGAAGACTCGTGTATGATAATTCCCCAATTGCGAGTATCATAAAAATATAAGGGGGTGAAAATTAATGGCTAACATAAAATCTGCAAAAAAGAGAATAAAAGTTACTCAGACTAAAACTCTTAAAAATAAGATGATAAAATCTGCTTTAAAAACAGTTATAAAGAAATTTGAAGTAGCAGTTACAGCAAACAATGTTGAGGACGCTAAAGCTAACTATGCAAGCGTAGTTAAATCTTTAGACATGGCCGCTTCAAAAGGAGTTATTCATCAAAATAAAGCAGCTAGATCTAAATCAAGATTAGCAGTGAAATTAAGTGCTTTAAACGCATAGTAAATAAACCGGTGTAAATAACACCGGCCTATTTATTTTTTGTTAAAACATCTGAATATAATACATAAACTATGTTAACTAAAACTCAGTACCAAGCGAATATTTTTAAGAATACCTTATATCATGGCACTTTTTATTATAAGCAGTTCTAACTTAACTTTTTCATCATTACCTTGACTTTTTAATTCCTTTTCTGTCTCTGAACATATCTCCTCCGCTTTTATGATTTGCTCTAAAGTGTATTTTTTACACTGCCCCATCATTTTTTCACATATAAAAGGATGCAATCTATACTCTCTGGCTAATTCTTCTTTACCTTTTCCACTACTCATACCAATCTTTAAGTTTACCATTATTCTAAACTGACGTTCTATCATGGATAATATATTTGTAGCCTTTTCTCCTCTATACATAAGTTCTGACAAAACTTCTAGTGCCGGTTCTGGTCTTTTTTGAGATAAAAAATCTACAAGGTTAAAAATATCATTATCACTTTTCTCTGGCAAAAGGTCTATTATATCTTGCTTTTCAATATTTCTATTACTAGTATATGTACAAAGTTTTTCTACTTCATTTTCAATTACATCCATATTGTTTTCTACTTCACTACAAAAGAAACTTAAGTTTGCCCTATCTATGTCTTTTCCCTTTTGAGCAAATATTTCTTTAACTTTTTTTTGAAGCATCATTCCTCTTAGTTTAGTAAACTCTACAACACAAGCCTTCTTATCCATTCTTTTAACCTTGCTGCTTACTTTTTCTCTATCGTTTTCAAACACATAGTAAAATATTAATATGCATCCAGTTGGCAAATTTGCACCATAGTTTTGTATTTTTTTTAGTATATCCTCACCATTTTTATTAGTGTTCTTAGTTCTATCTCCTAAAAAAATCCGCTCTATACACTACTATAACTTTTTTTATCACTCATAAAAGGAAGAGTCTCGCAGGCATTGACTATATCATCATAGCTTACAGTAGCCCCATCAAACTCAAAATAGTTTAAATCTATAAAACTTGAATTCACCGAAATCTCAGTAATTTTCTTAATTTTTTCCTTTATTAGATGTTCATTGAATCCACAAAATATATAAAACTTTTCTATTGATTTTTTCTTTATCTTATCCTCTAAGTCCAAAAAATTAATCATTTTATCCCCCTGATTTTATTCCTTAAATACTATTATTTTATCCATAAATATTTGAAAGTTTATATTACTCTTAGGTAAATCAATACTTTTATTTTTCTTATTACTATCAAATTTTATTATATCATAATCCTTACTTCCATTTATAGATTTATACTGCACAGTATCTGAACTAAAATCAATAAGCGAAGTTTTATTATCCATTTTTGTATACTACGTGT
>NZ_BAEV01000089.1 GCF_000246895.1 Clostridium arbusti SL206
TATACAATATAGTAAATTATTTTTTTATTATATATGTTACAATGAATTACATTCATTATAAAATCTATAATTTGTTTAGAATTTATCCATTATCTATTATGGATTGAATATATAATTTTAACTTATATATTTTTCATGAAAATTTAATTATTGGCAATACTTATTAATATATTGATAATTAAGTATTGATGAATTTTCAAGTTATTGATATAATGTTAGTGCTATTTTCATAGATAACCATAATTTGAATAAAATAAATAACAAAATAGGAAGGGCAGGTGAAGAGCCTAATTTATACATTAATAAATTAGGTATTTACATATGGAAATGTGGATAAAAGAAGCTCAAATCGAAGATGCTGCGATGACTTACAAAGTTAAAGAAACTTTAGTTAGAAAAAAAACTAAATATCAAGATTTAGCTATATTAGATACTTGTTTCTTTGGGAGAATGTTAGTATTAGATGGTATAATACAAACTACAATTAAAGATGAATTTGTATATCATGAAATGATAGCTCATATTCCTCTTTTTACACATCCAAATCCCAAAAAAGTATTAGTAGTTGGTGGAGGAGATGGAGGAGTTATAAGAGAAGTCTTAAAACATCCCTCTGTAGAAAAAGCAGTTTTATGTGAAATTGATGCCGATGTAGTTGCAGAATGCAAAAAATATTTACCAGAGATAAGTTGTGCTTTAGGTAATTCTAAATGTGAAGTTTTCATTGGTGATGGTATAAAATATGTTAATGAACACAAAAATGAATTTGATGTAATAATAGTTGATTCTACAGATCCTTTTGGTGCTGCTGAAGGTCTCTTTGGTGGTAGTTTTTATGAAAAAATAAAGGAATGTCTTACTGATGACGGTATTTTCATAGCTCAAACTGAAACACCTTTTTACCTTCCAGAAGTTGTTAAAAAGGTATTTAATGATTCAAAATCAATCTTCAAAATAACAAAACTATTTATGGCTGCTATACCAACCTATCCAGGCGGTTATTGGAGTTTTACTATAGGCTCTAAAAAATATGATCCTGAAAGTGTAAATCTTGATAATTGTATTGATTTAGATACTAAATACTATACTAAAAAAATTCATAAAGCAGCTTTTGTATTGCCTAAATATGTAGAAGACTTAATAAAATAATCTACAAACCCTAATATATAAAAGAACAGACTTTCAGATACCTAGGTCTGTTCTTTTATTATGTGAATCTCTTCTTCTGTAAACTTAAAAATATCATATAAGTAATTTTCATGTATAGAATTCTTCATAGTTGGTATGCAAAGTTTCATAAGATTATTAGGATAGTATTCATATATATTTTCTCCTAGTTTCTTTCCAAAGGTTTTAAAATAGAATTCATATATCCTACTATTCAATACAAATAAAATATAATCATAAGTAAATGGCACATTTTCCTTAAGTTTAAGAGCATATACATCCGCACTAAAGAAACTTCCCCTATCTAGGGCGAACCTATTATTTTCAGACTTGTATGGGAATACAATCTTTTCCCCATCAAATATACTTTTATCCCTTCCCCATTGAAGATGATACCATCTTCTAATTCCATTTTTGCATTCTCTTCTATTTAAGAGTTTTTCTTTGTAAGTTTCTATATGCCTTACAGCATTAGGGTAGTTTTCTTCTTTGTCAATGTTGTCTGAATATATGATATATTTACATGTACTATTTATACTATCTTTATTTATAAAACTACTCTTTATCCATGGTTTTAATATATCCTTTTCTATATTTTCATTTTCTATGGTTTCTTCATCTACTACAAAGGCTTTATCACAACCTGTAATTATACCCTGATAACTTTGGCATATATTTGCCAAATTAGTAAAGCTATTTTTCTCTATTTTATTTATAATATTTCTTTCTCTTTCATCACGTAAAATCCAACCCTTATTATTAAGAATATTTTTATTAATATAAAACCTTTTATAGTCTGTTCCATTATTAAAAAATAGAGAATTATAAAATAAATTTTTATTTTTTCTGTCAGTTAATATAGGCTTTATGACTTCAATATCCTTTTTTATATTCTGAGAATTTACTAGAAATATAATGACTGGATCTATTCCAACCCCTTTAAAAGGTCTTATTCCATAAAAATCTACTATCTTCTCTATAGAACATAGCTCTTTAAATATCTTTCTAAGTTCTTCCCCACTAGGAGATTCTAGAAAATATCTAGATGTTATGAAAACTATTCTTCCATTTTTCTGAAGGTTTATAATTGATTTTTGAAAAAAGCAATAAGAAATATCACCTTTATCTCTATATATTTCAGTATATAGTTTTTTAATTTTAAGCTATAATCTCTATCTATGGACTTCTGTCCAATATAAGGAGGATTACTTATAATTATGTCAAATTTACAATCTATATCATTAGTTAAAAAATCTTTTTCAGTAAAATTATCTACATTTACATAATTACTTTCACTAAATAAATCAATTATCAACACTTTTATTGCATTTTTATCTATATCAAAACCGAACAAATTATTTTTTATTATATGAAAATTTAAACTCTTGTTATCTAAGTTAATATTATTATTTTTATTTATAATCTTCATATTTTCCCTATAAAGTTTAAGTAAATATTTATAACAAGGGATTATGATGTTTCCTGAACCACAAGCTGGATCCAATATTTTTATAAAAGGATTCTTTATTATATGTTCTGCTTTAATAGTATTAGAAATCATATAATCTGATATTTCAATAGGAGTATATACTACTCCTTTTTCTTTATTTTTTCTCACTAATTCGTAATAATGCATTGAGAAAGTCTTATTTTCTATCATATTCATTTTTTTCTTGTAATTTTCAATTGATATAATTTTATACACATTATCTATTGGTTGTAAAATTATATTATATATTTCATTAATTTGTTTTAAAAAAATGTCTAACATTCAAATAGCTCCATTGTATATTTCTATGTAGTATGCACAAAATATTATCGACTAAAACTAATAAATTTCTACAATATAAAATTATAGCACATAACAAGGAGATAGAAAATATGAAAAAATTATTTATTATTTTAAGCCTCATAATTGCTCTCTCTACAACTCTTTGTAATAATGTAGAAGCTGGTACTCTTTTAAAGAGTAAGGGCATAAATAGAAATCTATCAATTTTAAAAACTTCTGAGGATTTAAGTACTAAAGAAAAGAGTTGGTATTTTGTACCTGTACCTGATGGAAAAACTCCAAGAATTGATGAGAATGTAGATTTGTTAAATAAGTATAAAGCTTATTACATGGGAGATACCAGTCATAAATATATATATTTAACCTTTGATGAAGGATATGAAAATGGTTATACTGGTAAAATTCTTGATGTATTAAAAGCTAACAATGTAAAAGCTGGTTTTTTTGTAACAGTACCTTATATAAACTCCAATAAAGAACTGGTTAAACGAATGGCTGATGAAGGTAACTTGGTTTGCAATCATTCAAATACGCATCCTTCAATGGCTACCATTATAAACGAAGAAAAGTTTAAATGGGAGCTTACTTCCACTGAGGAAGCCTATAAAGAAGCTACTGGTTACAATATGAGTAAATTTTTTAGACCACCTATGGGAAGGTACAGTGAACTTTCGCTAAATTATACTAATAAACTGGGTTATAAGACTATATTTTGGAGTTTTGCCCATAAAGATTGGTTAAAGGATGATCAACCTAATCCTGAAAAAGCTAAAAAGCTCATTTTAAAGAGAACTCACCCAGGTGGTATATATTTATTACATGCAGTTTCAAAAACAAATACAGAAATACTGGATTCACTTATAAAAGAATGGAAGAGCCAAGGTTATGAATTTAAGACTTTAAATGACCTGCCTTAAATTCCAAAATATGCTACATGAAATTTTTCATGTAGCATATTTATATACAAAAATTTATATAAGGCATCTTCAAATAAATAACTAGTCAGTATACTAGTCTATTATGAATTATACTACGTTAACAGAACCTTCTGATAGCACCACTATCATCAGAACCTGTTTCCTTGTATAATTCAAAATATACGTCGCATTTTTGACTTGTTATTTATTTTCACATGCCTAATTAAATCTATGCATCAATAATTTTATTTACTATATATACTGTTTTTGTCTTATTATTTTTACTTTGTTCTAATAATCTTTGTGATTGTTCTTCAAGGCTATGCTTTATATTTTCGTCCTTTATTCCAGGTAAATTTATATTTATATTTAATATAGCTATTTCCACTACTGAATGAATTAATATTGCAGCACATCCAGCATCAGATATGGCAGATTTATTTCCATATTCACAAGCAATGTCTATTGCTTTATATATTTCATTTGACTTTTCTGCTAACTCCATTGGGATTTTAGACGCAACTTCATATCCCTTAACTATAGCTTTACTTCTAAGCTTTCTTGAGCTCTCTGTATCCTTTGGCATTTTAAAAGCATTAATCAATTCCAAAAAAGCTTCTCCATCTTTGCTTATATAACTAATAAATTCATCTTTAGCTTTTTCAGTTTGTTCTAAGCTTTTATCTATTAGTTCCTTAACAGCGTTATCATAGCCTTCATAAATCTTTTTTCCTATAGTAAGATTAAATACCATAGAAGTAAGAGAAGCCGCCAAAGCTCCTGTTAGCGCTGCTGCACCGCCACCACCTGGTACTGGCGAGCTACTGGAAAGTATATTTGAGAATTCTCCTATTGTCATATTTTCATACATTTTAAGCACCACTTTCATATAAATTGTAGGATTATTATCACATGAATAATATTCTATCATATATGTGTTACATTTCATATACAAAATTTATACTTATGCAAAAAATCCCGCAATGCCAAGCATTGTGGGATTTTATTGAAATATATCAAATTAATTATTAAATTAATCAGAGTTTTTTTGTATAATTATACTTTATTAAACTATAATTATCTCAATAGAGTTTTTTCATGTTTTTTACTGAATGATGTATTCCATGCATTTAAGAATACATGATCATTTACATTTTTTATTGGATTATGTGGTTTTTCTTCCTCTATCTCTCCAATTGGTGTTAAGCCAACTACTTTGAAATTCTTTGGTATATTTAGTATATCCATTATAGGACCTTCATCAAAACAAGCTATCCAACAAGTTCCATATCCCTCATTGGCGGCAGCTAATATAAAATGTTCCATAGCAATTGCACTATCAACTAAATATAGAGGTTTACCATCTACATTGCCAGAATCCTCAGGTTCTCCAATAATTAATGCAACTATTGGTGCATCCTTTATAGATTGTTTAGCTTCCTCTGAACTGTTTTTTATAGCTGATGCAATAATATTTTTCTTATAATCATCATCTACTATTATAAATTTATAGGAAGTTTTATTCTTCCAAGAAGGTGCCATCATTGCTGCATTAATCATTTTACCTAATTTATCATCTTTAATTTCTGTTGACTTAAATTTTTTTATTGATTTTCTACCTTCTATTACATCATAAAAATCCATTTAACTACACTCCTTAACTATTAAATTATCTATAAATCTAGATTTATCATTCATTTTATTGTGTGTAATTAAATAAACATTATTCAGATTAGTAGAAAGTTAAGAAAAGAAGGACTTAACCATTTCCATATCTATGCTCTTTACATCAGCTTTAAAACCGTGAATAATGTTTTTAAGTAAAGTTAAAGGTTCTCTTCTAAGTATTATTCTAGCTATAGCTTCTATAAAAATGTAAATTGAAAATATACACTTTTCGAAAAAATTAGCATTTCTTCTTATAAAAACAACTCTATTTCTATTTAAAAAATAATAGCTTAATCCACTATATTTTGATATTGTAGAAGACCCTTTATGATAAATTTTACTTTCATATACACATAGTAATTTATAACCTCTTCTACTTGCCTTATAACAGAATTCTGTTTCTTCAAAAAACAAAAAATAATTTTCTGGTATAAACCCTATTTTTTCAAATACTTCTCTTCTACACACAAAGCAAGCTCCTCCAAGATAATCTACCTGAATATCTTTCTGAGGAATATCACTATATTTATAGTTTTTGTATTTACCCTGAGTAAGTCCATTGTATAAATTTATATTAGCGCCCATAGCTTGTATAATATTTTTATCATGGTATTTACATATACATGGTCCAGCTAAGCCTATGTCTTTATCATCTTCCATAACTTTAATTATCTTATCTAAAAAATCATCTTCAACTATTACATCATTATTTAGCACACAAATATAATCTGCCTTATTTTCTAATGCATATTTTATTCCTATATTATTTCCATTTGCATATCCTAAATTTTCATTAGATTTTATAATATTGTACGTATTAAATTCTTTTTTTAATTTTTCATAGGAACCATCTGTAGATGAATTGTCTACAACTATGATTTCATAATTACTATACTCTAATTTTTGAAGACTAAGTAAACATTCTTTAGTATCCTTAAAAGAATTAAAATTTAATATTACTATAGAAACTTTTGGACTCATACTCATATTAATTATTTCCTCTTATATCATTTATTCTATAATGTAATTTTTCCACTATAGTATCCCAATTATAACTTTCTCTACAATAAACTTCCATGTGCTTAGAAAAATCACTGAGTTTATCACTATTCATTAATCTTGACAGAGAATCACATATAGCATTAACATCTCCTACCTTTACTACTGCTCCATTATCCCCTTTTACAATTTCTTCAGCTATTCCTACTCTTGTAGACACTATAACATTTCCACAGGCTATGGCCTCTATTAGTGCAATACCAAAGCTTTCATACTGCGAGGTAAGGCAAAATATCTTTGATTTCTTGTACTCTTCAAATAAATTTTTCCTATTGAAAATTGGGCCTTTAAATATTATACTATTTCTCATACTCTCATTTTCTTTAAAAAATCCATCTATAGTAGTTTTAAATGAATCCTCTATAGGTCCTACAAAAACAAGTTTCCAATCTTTTCTTATTTTCTCATCTATTAATGAAAAAGCTTTCATTAGTAAATCTGTGGCCTTTTCACTACTTCCTATTCTTCCTACATTTAAAATAGCATTTTCTTTATCATTAAATATAATATCTTCTTTAAAACATTCATCCTGAAAGTCTATGCCATTAGGAATATTAATTAATTTATTACTATGCTTTCCTAGTAAAGATTTTAGTTTATTAAATATGTATTTCTGTTCTACCCCTATAATATCCACTCTATTTAGAAAAAAATTCAAAAGAATTCTTTGAACCCCTTTCATATTTCTTATTTTATCTAATAGTAGTTCTGTGCAGTCAAGTTTTAAAAAAACTAATCCCTTTTTGTTAAAGAGTTTATATAAACAGGCATAAATTACCGAATTAAAAGTCATATGAAATATTTGAAGTATGTCTATATTTCTAGAATTTTTCTTTAAATATTTAAATACATTTATTAAATTCTTATCTTTATTCTCAATGAAGTCCATTTTTAGACCTTTTACTTCCTTATTTAAATAATCATATTCATCATTATTATAACTAATTACATAGGAATCATATCCATAGAGTTTATGGAGTTTATAAGCAATCATTCCTACGTCTTTAATTAAATGAACATTCTCGGCTTTAGGATACAATACACAATATCGCATTATACACCACTCTTTCTAAATAAAATGCTTTTCACTTCATCTACTGTTATATACTTAGTAATAAGTATCAATACAGTATAAACAATGCCGCTAAAAACTATATTTAAAACTATATTTATATTAAAATATTTAAAAACAATTATTCCAATAGCCATTACAACACATGGCAATAACGCTTTTATTATGTTTTTGTAGTTTGAAACTACTATAACCTTTTTAGCATAATATCTCATCATTAAAATATTAATCACTTCTGAGGCTACTGTTATTAGAGCTGCTATGTTCATTCCATATCTAGGTGTAAATATTAGATTTAATACTAGATTAACTAAAGCAGATATGGCAACAGCTTTTAAATATTTTTTTTCCATATTACATGCATTTAGTCCCCAACCGTATATTTCTCTGAAGAAAAGTATAAGAGCATATATTAATAATATATTAAAGGGCATATATGCTGCTAAATAAGTGTTATCAAAGAGAAGCACTATTATTTCCTTTGAAAGAAGTATACCTCCTATAACTACTGGCATAATAAATGCAGTTATTATCTTTGAGGTATTATCCATAAGTTTCTTTAATCCCTCAGTATTTTTACTATTAAAATAGTTTATAATCAGTGGAAATATAGGAGTAAAAATCATGGTTTCAATATTTATTAAAAACAAAATTATATAGTATGCAGAGCCGTAAATTCCTGCCTCTTCACTTCCTCTAGTAAACATTATTATTATTCTATCTACATTGGCATTTATCATAGCAAGTATTCCTGAAATTAAAAAAGGAAGTCCGAAATTTATGTAAGAAACAAGTTTTTTCTTATTTAAATGTACACTTAACGTAAATTTTTCTTTGAAGAAATATATGTATGCCTGGTATACAGCGGCCATAGTCAATGCTATAAAAGTGAATATAGGTATATAGTACACTTCACTTTTTTCTCTTAAGAAAATATATATTAGAATAAATGGAATTAAATTTTTAATAATATTATATACAGCATTATATTTCATTTCCTGTATACCATTAAACACCCAGTCTATGTTCATGGCTGTAGGTAAAAGTGTTAATCCATACAAAATAAGCAATGTTTTTATAGAATTTGTATTGCTTTTAAATAAGGCTGACATAATTACTATGATTATAAAACTTAAAATAAATAATATAAATCTAAAAGCAAGAATATCTCCTACTACCCACTTTATATTTTCTCTGTTCTTCGCAATTTCTCTAGTGCCATAAGTCTGTAATCCAAAAAGCACTACCATAGTAAAATACAATATCATGGCCTGAACTGTATTAACAGTACCAAAATAAGATGCTCCTATTTTAGTTGCATAATAAGTTCCTGTAAAAAACACCACTACTTGTGATATTAAGCTTGAGGAAACTGTAAGTAAAAAATTTTTAGCTACTCTATTCATCTAATTTCCTTTCCTAAAAGTTCAATATAATAACTAGTCACCATTATATATTTATTATTTATATGTTTTGTACATAATAGCTCAATGCCCTTCACCTTAATTAGAATATAAACTTATATTAGTAATATATCATTTTAATAAAACTCGCACTTTTAAAGTACGAGTCCTATCAGTTGTATTAACAATAAATTACATATGTAAATCTTCAATATAATCCTTTAAGGATTCCTGCCACTGTTTTGTAACATCTCCTGTAGTTAGTTCTAACATATAATTTCTAAGTACAGAGTATTTAGGTCTCTTTGCAGGTCTTGGAAATTCTTCTGTAGTGCATGGAATAACTTTTATATCTATATTCTTTAATCTAAATATCTCTTTTGCAAAATCATACCAAGAACATACACCTTTACAAGTGCAATGAAATAACCCATAGTTTTTCTCATCCAAAAGTTTTATTATTACTCTTGCTAAATCTGCAGAACTAGTAGGAGTTCCCACTTGGTCATTTACGACTTTTAATTCACTATGATTTTCACTTAATTTGATCATAGTTTTTACAAAATTATTTCCATCGCCATATAGCCATGCAGTTCTAACAATATAATACTTTGGGTTTAAGGTCTTAACAAAATTTTCTCCATCCAGTTTAGTTCTTCCATATACTGTTTGAGGATCAGGAGTATCAAATTCTGTAATTTCAGTATTTCCCTCTCCATTAAATACATAGTCTGTAGAAACCTGCACAATTTCAGCCCCTATAGCAAAAGCCGCTGAAGCTAAATTTTTAGGTCCTATAGCATTTATTTTATATGCTAAATCAAGTTGTTCTTCACATTTATCAACTTGAGTATGTGCTGCACAATTTATAATTACATTTGGCTTATGTTCTCTTACAAACTTGTTTACTGCATTTACATCCGTTATATCAAGATCTTTTACATCTGTGGGAATAATTTCAACGTCTTTTCCATTATATTGTTTTTGAAGTTCTCTTCCAAGCTGACCATTTGCTCCTGTTATTAATATCTTCATTATTACCAACTCCTAAAATTATATTAATCAATATATCTTGTATGTACAAATTCACTTAAAATTTTAGCTTATATTTTGTTCCTTCCTTATTATATATTTGTTATATATAACTTTCAATAGAAGCTTTGGTATAACTCCTAATCTCTTTATTCTCCAAGGTTCTTTTGACACCCTATAAAGCCACTCTAATCCAAGCTTTATCATCCATCTCGGTGCTCTATTCACTTTACCTGCAATAACATCAAAGCTTCCACCAACACCCATGTATACAGATGCTGGTAATGTACTCATATAGGTATTTATAAATCTTTCTTGCCTAGGGCATCCCATGGCAACAAAAATAGCGTAGGGTTTTGAAACTCTTATATCCTGCAATATATCTTCACAGCTATTCATGTCAAAATATCCGTTGTGACTTCCAACAATTTTTAATTTATTATATTTAATCTTAAGTTTTATACTGCATTCATCAATTATTTCCTGTTTTGCTCCAAGAAGGTATATTCCTTTCCCTTCTTTTTCACAGCTTTTAATAATTTCATCCATAACTTCAATACCTGCAATTTTTTCTTTAACAGGTTCTTTAACTATTTTAGAGGCAATAACTACACCTATACCATCAGGAATTATCAAGGAATTATCTTTACTACACCCTTTAAATAGTGAATCATCATATAGTCCACTATAGAGTACCTCAGGATTTCCAGATATAATATGTACTTTTTTAAAAGTCGTTATGTATTTCATCAACTCAGTTTTACTCTTATTAAATACATCATAGTTTAATATTTTAGAAAACATAAATCCCTCCGTGGTTTTTATAAGGCATGTGAAAATAAATAACAAGTCAAAGATGCGACGTATATTTTGAATTATACAAGGAAACAGGTTCTGATGATAGTAGTGCTATCAGAAGGTTCTGTTAACGTAGTATAATTCATAATAGACTAGTATACTGACTAGTTATTTATTTGAAGATGCCTAAGTCTTTCAGTAAATAGTAATCCATCAGCAGCGGCTAAAAACATCCAAAAATAAACTACTACAGAAGGCACAAAAAACAGATTTTCAAATAAATTCATAAATAGGAAAGCCACTACAGAAGCTAAAAATCCAATGTAGAATAAATTTATTTTTCTATCTTTAACATTAGCTATAACATTCCTTACCTTAATAAGTGCATTTACAATTATGCTAATAAAGGACAGTCCACCTATTATTCCAAGCTCCGATTCTATTTTAAGATAAGAATTGTGAGCTGGATAATGAGAATAATTTTTGTAGGCTAAATATTTATATTTACTAACATAGGTATCATACAACTCAATAAAGTTTCCATTACCAACACCTTTTAATGGATGATTTTCTATCATCTTAAGTGCAGTTCTCCAAATTTGTATTCTTCCTTCATCACCAACAGCAATTTGTAGAATTCTTGCTCTTACTGGTGGTATTATAAAGCCTATTACAGCAATTCCACCTATGCCAACTATGAAATACCAACTATATAATAAGGATACAACTACAGCTCCAACTACTAAAGCTAAATATGAATTTCTAGAACCAGTGAAATAAATATTACATAAGGTAATTATGAATAAGATACTATAAAAACTTTTTTGGTATATATATTTACTTCTAATTATCATCATTACTACTGGAAAAGCTCCAATAATTAAAAATGCAGCAAAAGAATTAGGATTACCAAAGGTAGCATTAGTTCTAAGCACATTACTTCCCATAGCATATCCCTGAAAAAGTCCATAACCCGTTATCTTCTGAAATACACCGTATATATTTATACCTGTAAATATAACCATATATGAATTTATTAAACCTTTGATTTTTTCTTTGTCCACATTATATTTAACTATAAAATATAAAATTACAAAGGATAAAAATCTAGCACTTTCAGTTATTGCAGTATGTCTGTCAAAAGCATAAGAAATAGATATAATCATTATCAGTAAAAGCACTATTAGCGATATTCCCATAATATCACTAAAAAAATTCTTTACATTATGGATAAAGGATACCCTATCCCTTATAATACTAACTATAAAAGCTAAAATTAAAATTAATAACATTACATCCCCTAAAGGATAAATTTTATGTATTCCCTTTATATTTAGTCCATTTGGAATAACAGGATATAATATAATCAGAGCAATTAATATATAATAAATTAAATTGCTTTTATTCTTCACAATAAATCACTACTTTCTAAAATTTAATATCTGTTAGTTGCAATTGCCTTTTTATTTACAGCCATCATTATAGTCTTTATATATACTTTTCTATTCTCCTTTATGATCTTAGAAGATTTAAAAATCTGTATAAAACTCATACCTATTACTCTTAATATCAGTGCAATAATTAAATTTATTCTCACTAGAATTTCTTTTGATCTACCATAATTCTTTCTAAAATATAAAATCATGCTTCTATATCTTTCATAGAAAGTTATATCCCCTATTTTCTCACTGCTCTGTCCAATGAGATGTACTATCTCACCATAGGGATAATATACTCTGTGCCATCCAGCTTTATGAGCCTGATAACAAAAGTCTATTTCTTCATAATACATGAAATATCTTTCATCCAGCATACCTATATCATCAATCACTTCTTTTCTTATTAATAATGCAGCACCTACTAAAACTTGCACTTTTTCTGGACTCTCAATGCTTTGAAAATTTTTCATATATTGTTCTAAATCCTTTGAGCCAAGTTTCCCCCCAAATCTAACAAAAAAACTTTTTACAAAAGGTATTTTCAGAACATTTTTTAACTTGTATATATGATATACCTCTCTTTTAAATGTTGGAAAGGCTGATATTGAAGTCTGATGAGTTCTATCTCCATTTAAAATCTTAGGTCCTAAAAGTCCTATATCCTTATTCTCGTCCATATATGCAATCATTTTTTCTAATACATCTTTAAGTATAATAGTATCACTATTCAGTAGAAAGACATATCTTCCCTTGCTTTTTTTTATCCCCAAATTATTAGCGTAAGCAAAGCCTCCGTTCACTTTACTCTCAATTAATTTTACCTGTTTAAATTCAGTTTTTAGCATAGCAATGCTATCATCTTTAGATGCATTATCTACTACAATAATTTCATAATTTATATGTATAGTATTTTTTAAAATGGACTCTATGCAATTTCTTAATAAATCTCTAGTATTATAATTGACGATAATTATAGAAACATCAACCATTTTGTCCTCCCAGTATTTTTATATTAGGCATATGAAAATAAATAGTAAGTCAAAGATGCGACGTATATTTTGAAGCCTACAAGGAAATAGTTTCTTCAGATAGTGGGCTATCTGAGGGTTCTGTTAACGTAGTAGGATTCAAAATAGACTAGCATACTGACTAGTTATTTATTTGAATGTGCCTTAAGCATATGTATTTATCCCTTAGTTCCAACTCTTCCATTGGGAATTAGTAGATTTTTGATTATAGCAATTACTCCTAGAAGTGCTATTCCAACATATACTATCCAATTAAAAAGAAATAAATTATCTTCTTTATTATATTTATTATAAAATATAATCATAGCTCTATAGAATTCATAGGTTGCTTTTGTTCCAAGCTGCTTGCTGCTTTCTCCCTTGTAGTGAATGATTGTTCCTACAGGACAGTATCTAACTATGTATCCTGCCTTTTTAGTTCTCATACACC
Source organism: Clostridium arbusti SL206 (assembly GCF_000246895.1). GTDB lineage: Bacteria > Bacillota > Clostridia > Clostridiales > Clostridiaceae > Clostridium_I > Clostridium_I arbusti. The sequence goes on from NZ_BAEV01000089.1 coordinate 13,806, forward strand.
AATCCATTTCTTCCCCGTACATAAAAAAAGTTTCATCTAGAAGTCCTATCTTATCGATTACTTCACTTTTTATCATAAGAAAACAACCTGAAACAGAATCCACATCTAAAAATTCATCTTCAGACACATGTGTTAAATTATATCTAGTAAGATTTTTGTTCTTCTTAAACAACTTACTTATTCCAAATAATTTAAAAAAGGCATCCTTAGGTCTTGGAGCCATTCTTCTACATGCAAGTTGAAGTGTGCCATCTGCATTTAGAACTTTACAACCAGCTACGCCTAATTTTTCTTTGCTAATCAGATATTCATAGGTTTTATCTATAACATTTCCATTTATAATAGTATCTGGATTTAGAAGAAGTATGGCCTTTCCCTTTGCAATTTTTATTGCCTGATTATTTGCTCCCGCGAAACCTTTATTATCCTTATTCTCTATTAACTTAAATCCTTCTTTACCCTCATATTTATCTCTTAACATTTTACAACTTCCATCAGAGGAATTATTGTCTACAATTATTATTTCAAAGATTACATCCTCTGTATTTTTATATACAGAATCCAAGCAACTTTTTAAGAGTTCTCTTGCATTCCAATTTACTATAACTATAGTTAAATCGTATTTTATCATTATTTACTCCCAATTGATTTATTTGTTTCAAATTGATTTTATTTATAATCAATTTCACTTAACACTATATATAGATAACTAAATAAAAATATCCATTAAAAAGATACTAAATTTTGCTATTGTATAATTTGCTCATTAATTATTATATTCTAGAAAAATCTTTACTATAGTAATTATAAGTATAAATACAAATTCAAATATAATAACATAATTCAAATTTTCTTTTTTGAATTTGTTTGATATTTTATTATTTTTAAATAATAATAAAATAGGTAAAAGCAGAGGAATAATATATCTGCCTTGAAATCCATCAATTCCATATTTTCCAACAGGAGTAAATGTTATATAAAGTGCAGTTATTGCTAGCCCCCAGGACAATATAATAGATAATAGTATTATTATTTTTTCTTTCTTGCCTAAATTTAGTATATCTGATTCATCATCTGAAAAAGCTACTGTAAATAATGAAATTATTATAGCTAAAGCCCAGATTGAATCGATGACTCCACAATAAGCAAGTGCAGCTATTGAATTTTGAATATTCGATAACAAATTAGTTGCTGTATGATTATAAACTACGTGTATATATCTTGGTAAATCATTAACAATAAATAAAATTTGTTCTTTAACATTAACACCTGGTATTTTCCATTGATTAATATCCTTACTTAATCCATATAAAAATGTTCCGGCGGCAGCTAGACCTACGGGCACTAAAGATAAAAATTTAATAAAAACTATTTTTCCATTCTTGTAATTTTTAAATTTAACATTTGGAACAGCAAATATAACAAGAATTAATGGTGTATATGGTACTTTACACATAGCAGTTAAAGCTGTACAACCAACTAACCCTATTATTTTCTTGTAACCTATGCTGTTTTCTTTTGCACACATCATATTTACAAATATAGCCATACTACTTATAGATAATATAATTGTCATGGGATCAACTGAATATGCTCCAGCTGATAAAAGGACAGATGGAAAAAGTAAAATCATAAAAATTAACCTTTTTGCAATTTTAATATGTTTAATTATTAATGTTCCCAATAGAGAATATGCTAATAAAGAAAATACTCTTCCCAAATAAAAAGTTAGCATAAATGGCAATCTTAATATTTTCCCAATAAGTATACCTACCGCAGATGGTATATACGGAACAAATAAATACGTATCTTCTGGCGAACCAACATGTTTTATGTTTGAATAATCATTATTAAAAAATATTTCTGCATTAGATACTCTGTCTTTATATAAATTATAAATTCCATCATGACCAGTATAACTAAAAAATTCATCTATGTTAGATACCCATTTAGAAGTCTTATCTTTAGAAAAATTAAAATTAAAAGACCCTGTTTCATAAGCTCTTATAAAATGTGCACATTCGTCATATGAATAATATGGAGGCACACATATTGATATTAAAGTGCCTAAAGTTAAAGATATAATTAAAAATGCAATATGAATATTTTTGCTTAAAAAGTTTTTATAAACTACTAATGCTAATAAAAGATATAACACAACTAACACAATTAAAAATCTAATTATATTAAAATAAAATTTATTATTTATAGTGATACTTTGAATGCCAAGATATTTGCCATTATTGTTCATTTTAATATGAAACTTCATATTTTTTATATTTTTATTTATTTTAATATAAACAAAATTTTTCACATCAGAGTTACTGTTATATGTCTGGTAAACATTTCCTTTATCATCTGTTGCATATAGTTGAAAGCCTTCACTACCCTTATCTAAATCAAGTTTTAATAACGATACATATTTATTACTTGGAATTTGAAAATAAGGATTACTGCCTGTTATATAGAGCTTATCATTTTTAACTTTTAAATGATTATATATCAAATTATTTATTTCTACTTTATACATTCCTCTATCATTTTTGTTAATATTAAAATAAGATGAATTAAATACAAAAATTTCAACAAAAATACTTATAAAAAAAAATTATTACAATAAACAAAGCCAAACCTTTTTTTGATATTTTTCCCATTTTTTATTTTAGCAAAATAACGTGTAATAAATACACAAATCCACTAAATATTCACTCCCTTCCTTTTTGTGCAATGGATATTTACATTCCAAATTACTATAACTATGGTTAAATGATTAAATCGTATTTTTATCATTATTTACTTCCAATCAATTTATTTGTTTCAGATTGTATTTTATTTATAATCAATTTTACTTAACACTATATACCTAGTTAAATAAAAATATATTATCACTTTAAATATAATAGTTTAGTTAATTTAATGATGAAAATAAAGTTTAACTAAACAAATTTCATGAATTAATGTGTATATTTTTGACATA
>NZ_BAEV01000088.1 GCF_000246895.1 Clostridium arbusti SL206
GGGAATCCATATTCACTTAATAATTCTCTTACTTCCATTTCTACTAATTCTATTAGTTCTGGATCATCTACCATGTCTGCTTTGTTTAAGAATACTACTATATGTTGTACTCCAACTCTACTTGCCAATAATATATGCTCTCTTGTTTGTGGCATTGGACCATCTGCCGCACTTACTACTAGAATTGCTCCATCCATTTGTGCTGCTCCTGTTATCATGTTCTTTACATAATCAGCATGTCCTGGGCAATCAACGTGTGCATAGTGTCTATTTGCTGTTTCATACTCAACATGCGCTGTGTTGATTGTAATTCCTCTTTCTTTTTCTTCCGGTGCTTTATCTATTTCTGCGTAGTTTGTTGCTACTGCTCCACCTGTTTGTGATAATACTGTTGTTATTGCTGCTGTTAATGTTGTCTTACCATGATCTACGTGTCCTATTGTTCCTATATTTACATGTGGTTTTGTTCTCTCAAATTTTGCTTTTGCCATTTTATTTATTCCTCCTTTTATCAAGCTCTATTAATCTTATTTTAAGCTATTATTATTTTTTAGTGTACACTGTTCCACGCGTATTGCAAATTCCAAGTATTGGAGCCCACGGCCAGGATTGAACTGGTGACCTCCACCTTACCAAGGTGACGCTCTACCTACTGAGCTACATGGGCAATTCACTTTGGAGCGGGAAACGGGTTTCGAACCCGCGACCCCCAGCTTGGGAAGCTAGTGCTCTACCACTGAGCTATTCCCGCACATATAACGCAGGACATACACTAGTTATTTATTTTAACACCATAATAATACTTTGTCAATATCAAAACATTCTTTTATTTAAACATTTTTCTAATTTTCTTTTTACTCTCTGCAATGCATTATCTATAGATTTTGCACGTCTATCCAAATCGCAAGCAATTTCCTGATATGACTTTCCTTCTAAATATGACATAAGTACTTCTAATTCAAGGTCAGATAATACTTGTCCAATTTCAAATTCAATGCTTATAACTTCTTCTCTACTTATAACAAGTTCTTCAGGATCTGCCACTTTTACACTAGATAATATGTCTAGGAGTGTTCTATCTGATTCTTCATCATATATAGGTTTATTTAAAGATATATATGTATTTAAAGGTATATGTTTCTGTCTAGTTGCAGTTTTAATAGCCGTTATAATTTGACGTGTTATGCATAACTCTGCAAATGCTTTAAACGATGCAAGCTTGTGTGGTCTAAAATCTCTAATAGCCTTATATAAACCTATCATGCCTTCTTGATAAATATCTTCTTTGTCCGCTCCAATCAAGAAATACGATTTGGCTTTAGCTTTTACAAAATTTTCATATTTACTAATAATATACTCTTGAGCATTTTTATCACCTTTTTTTGCTTCGACAGCTATTTCCTCATCTAACCATTCATCATATTTTGAAGATTGAACTTCTCTAATTCCCCTCTTTACCAAGTTATCCCCCCCAGTGATTAAACCATCTACTAAATTATACATTAGCAATAATTTACAAGTCAAGTATTTTATTTACTTCTGCGTATCTCTTCCAGCTTATCTGCAACCTTTCTGTCTATACGTTCTTTTAGATTATATCTTTTCTCATCTTGTTTTTTTATGCTTTCTTTTCTTATTTTATCTTCTATTGACTTTATCTCATGATAGAATTCTATAGAAGACATTCTAACTGCACCTCTTTGGAATATTAGCTGTTGTTCCAAAGAATCTGATGTAACTACTAGGACTTCACATTTTCTTCCTATATTGTTTACATATCTTTCTATGAAACTATCTGCCGTTTCTCCCTCTTTAGTAAACACAATAGTCAAATTTTTATTTATTTTTTCCCTTTTCTCCATGCTCCCAGATTGCAAATGTGCATCAAATACTAAGAATATTTTATATTCATTATAGACACCATAATTAAGTAAAATCTCTTTTAATTTTAGTCTTGAGTTTTCCATACTTCCCGTATTTTCTTGTCGCAGCTCTTTCCAACTATTAACTACATTATACCCATCAATAAATATATTTTTCACTTTTATCCTCTTTTAAGCTTCTGTTTTAGCACTTCATACATAATTATACCTGCTGCAACAGATGCATTTAGAGATGTAATTCTTCCACACATAGGAATTTTAACTAATCCATCACATTTTTCTTTAGTCAATTTTGATATTCCTCTACCTTCACTACCTATTACCAAGCCTACAGCTCCAGAGAAGTCATTTTCAAAGCAGTAATTTTTCCCATCCATATCTGCTCCATAAATCCAAACATCTTTCTTTTTGAGTATATCTATAGTTAAATTTATGTTAGTTACCTTTGCAATTTTCATATATTCCACAGCTCCAGCTGATGACTTATATACTATAGGCGTAATACCAACATTTCTTCTTTTAGGAATAACAATTCCATGCGCACCACATATTTCTGCCGTTCTAATTATAGATCCTAAATTATGAGGGTCTTCAATCTCATCTAAGATTATTATAAAAGGTTTTTCTCCTTTGCTTTTAGCATAATCTAAAATATCTTCTACCTCAAAATATTTATAAGGAGTCACTATAGCAATAACACCTTGATGCACGCCGGTGTCAGACATTTGATCAAGTTTTTTTCTATCAACTTCCTTTATCACTATACGTTTCTCTTTAGCTAATGCATAAATGACATTAATAGAACCTTCACTATCACCTTTAGAAACTAGTATCTGCTCTACTGTTCTATCAGATTTCAAAGCTTCAATTACAGCATTTCTTCCCTCAATTAAATCTTCTCTTCCTGAGTCCATAACAATTTTTCTATTTTTATTAATACTATTGTTACTTTTTATACTTCTATCATTCTTTTCTATTGTTCCTCTTTCTCTCATAATTAATCCTTTCTATTATATGCATAATTATTTTCACAATAATTATGTCTATTCATTTAAATATAGTTTCCTAACTTCTAAGGTTTTACCACATGTCATGGATCCTTCTGGACATATTCCTCTAACACAGTCAGGGCCACTGTATTTAAATAAAATTGGAGATACTTTTTTTACTTCATTTAACATTCTATTTGACATAGCCCTAATTTCCCACTGTGCTCTGTTACAACATCTTTCACTAAAAAAATGCATAAGCTCTCTAGCATTCATGGTTACTATAATTTTTGTTTCACAAGCATTGGGAAATACATACCTTGCATCTTCAATAGCCTTTTTTTCTGCTTTATTTAGAAGATTTAATATATGCTTTTCATCTATTATATCTCCTACTGTTAGTTTATTTTCCATAAAATACTCTTTTTTAAAAGTATCAAAAGCTGAACTTTTTAGTTCTTTAACAAGTTCATCATATGCCTCTTGATCTTTTATCATACAATTTTGAAAAATTTCCCTAGCTTTCTGATTTTTTTCTATAGCTGGTGGAATTATATATTGAAATTGTTTTAATCTAACGTATCTTTGACTTTGTTGAGAATATGATGCTAATCTATGTCTTACTAATTGATGTGTTAAACTTCTAGATACTCCTTCAATTGCAAATGTAAATGAAACATGTTCAATAGGGGAATGGTGACCATATGACATTAACATATTTATAAATTTATTAATATTATCTTCATTTAAATTTTTCATAATATCATCTACACTTGAAGAACTATAGCAAAGTTTTGCAGATGCAGCTACTACTTTTTCTGGATTCGGAGTATATTCTATTAATTTTACCTTCAGTGACATTTCTATTCCCCTATCTTTATTTTTATAATTTTATTAACAAAAAAATTTATTCTATCATTTTGCTCTGTTAAATACAAATATCCAAAAAGAGCCTCAAATCCGGTAGCTGCTCTATATTCACATAAATCAGCATTTTTAGGTACAGTACCTGATTTAGAATTTCTACCTCTTTTATAAATAGATAATTCTTCTTCTGTTAAATACTGTAAAACTTCTTTTATAAATTCACTTTGCGCGTGAGCTTTGACAAAAGAAACAGCTTTAACATGAAGTTTATGGACATGCATATCTCTATTCTCATTAACAATATATGCCCTAACAAAAACCTCATATATTGCATCTCCAACAAATGCAAGCACAAGAGGATTTAGATTTTTTGCTTCCTGTTTAGTAAAACTGTCTTTTAATAAATTAAATTCCATATAAGCACTCCTTAAATTATACTCTCTTCCACCTTACACCTTGTGGTGTATCTAAAAGTACTATACCTTTTGCCTTTAGGTCATCTCTTATTTTATCTGAAAGAGCAAAATTCTTTTCTTCTCTAGCTTTCTGTCTTTCTTCAATTAATTTCTCTATTTCTTTATCTAAATCTTTTTTTGTTACTTTCTGAAGTATTCCAAGTGGTTTTCCTAATTCTCTAATTAAATTAAGTGCGGTTTGAATTATCTCTTTTGATGATTCAATATTTATATTTGAATTTATATCTTTGCTCAAATCAAATATTACAGAAATTGCATCTGCAGTATTAAAATCATCATCCATCTTTTCGATATACTTATCTCTATAAGAATTTAGATTATTCAAATATTCTTTTTCTTCTTTTTTTAATTTCTCAAATTTAACCTCACCTAATAAATTTTCTAGATTATCAATAGAATTATACAATCTTTCAAGAGCAGACTTATCTGAATCCAATAAATCTGGGCTATAATTTAATTGTGTTCTGTAGTGAGCACTTAGCATAAGAAATCTTATAACTTCTGGATCAAATTTCTCAAGTGCATCCCTAGCAGTCAAAAAATTATTTAGAGATTTTGACATCTTCTGATTATTTATATTTAGGTAAGCAGAATGCATCCAATAGTTAGCAAACTTTTTGCCATTTCTACTTTCACTTTGTGCTATTTCATTTTCATGGTGTGGAAAAACTAAATCCATTCCACCCGCATGAATGTCTATTGTATCCCCTAGAAGCTTATGTGCCATACATGAGCACTCTATATGCCATCCAGGTCTTCCAAATCCCCATGGACTTTTCCATGCAGGCTCTCCTTCTTTTTGCTTCTTCCATATAGCAAAATCCATAGGATCTTTCTTTCTTTCATCTACATTTATTCTTACTCCACTCTCTAACTCCTCTAGATTTTGGCCAGATAACTTACCGTACTTTTCAAATTTTTCAGTACTAAAATAAACATCACCATCAATCTCATAAGCGAATTTCTTATCTACAAGATCCTTTACAAAATTTATGATGTCATCTATAAATTCTGTAGCTCGTGGGTTCGCAGTAGCTCTTTCTATATTAAGACCATCTGCATCTTTATAATATTCAGAAATAAATCTGTCACCAAGTTCCTTAATTGTTATGCCGTCCTGTTTTGCTTTACTTATCATTCTATCATCAATATCAGTAAAATTTTGTATAAAGCTGACCTTATAACCTCTATATTCAAAATATCTTCTTACCGTATCAAATATAATAAACGTTCTTGCATTGCCTATATGGAAATAATTATATACTGTAGGTCCACAGACATACATCTTAACTTCTCCAGGCTTAACAGGTACGAACTCTTCTTTTTTTCTAGACATTGTATTAAATATTTTCATGTTTTACCTCCTATTATAAGTAACGAAGTCCATTGCAGTAATATTAAGATTATTTATAATACCATATTAATAATCATTATTAACAATAGTTCCACCTATTATAATATTTCCTATCCTATATTTATTAATTAAAATTTTATTTATATGTATGGTACGATTATAGCATTTCAATTATTTCATAGCAAAGACTAAATCATTTTAAATTATAACTTAATCTACAGAATAATTAAATATCCTTATTTTCATTGCATAACTTTTATAATAAAAAAGCCCACCCTAATACTAGGGCGAGTTTTTACACTGTACCAGCTAAATTATACCTTCATAGGTTAACTGTTTAAACAATTGAAACCATCGATTATTTTCTCGCCTAAAAGTAAATCATCCGGAGTTGTCATTTTTATATTTATATAACTACCTTCATATAAAAAAACATCATATCCACACATTTCTGCTACCATAGTGTCATCTGTAGCACTAATATTTTTATTTAAAATACTTTTATGTGCATCTATTATTAAACTCAATTTAAAACTCTGTGGTGTTTGGACACAAAACAATTTATCTCTGTCTAATGTATTCTCTGAAAAACCTTTTTTGTTCTTAATTTTTATTGTATCTTTAGGGATTACACCACATGCACAAGCTCCATATATATTCGCATACTTTATACCGTCGCATATAATTTTATCGCTAACAAAAGGTCTTGCACCATCATGAATGAGAACAATATCAAATTCCTTAGCAGCATTTAAACCATTAATAACAGATTCCTGCCTTCGGTTTCCTCCACATACTATTTTCTTAATCTTCTTTAAAGAATATTTTAGTATTATCTCACTTCTACAGTACTCTACTTCATCCTTAGCTGCTACCAATATTACAGTATCAATACATTCATTATTTTCAAATGCCTCTAAAGTATAGGCTAGTATAGGCTTATCATTTAATTTAATAAACAACTTATTTATTTCTCTGCCCATCCTTTTCCCTTTTCCACCCGCTAATACTATGGCGCAGTTTTTTCCCATATTATCTATAACTCCTTACCTAAGCCTTAGTTAAAATTTCTTTTTGTTTTGCAAATATCATTCTTCCAGCTGCAGTTTGTAATACCGATGTAACAGCCACACTTAATGTTTCACCTATATGTTTCCTTCCACCTTCTACTACAATCATTGTTCCATCATCTAAATATGCAATTCCTTGTCCAGATTCTTTACCATCCTTTATAATGGTAATAATCATTTCCTCTCCAGGTAAAACTACAGGTTTTACAGCGTTAGCAAGTTCATTTATGTTAAGGACAGGTACTCCTTGAAATTCAGCTACTTTATTCAAATTATAATCATTTGTTATAACCTTTCCATTTAATACTTGAGCTAATTTTAAAAGTTTACTATCCACCTCTGCAATCTCCGGAAAATCTTTCTCATATATCTGAACTTCAACATTAAGTTCCTTTTGAATTTTATTTAATATATCCAGTCCTCTTCTTCCTCTATTTCTCTTTAGTCCATCGGAAGAATCAGCTATATGTCTAAGTTCTTGGAGCACAAAATTCGGTATTACAAGAGTACCTTCAACGAATCCAGTCTGACAAATATCAAATATTCTGCCATCAATTATTACAGACGTATCAAGTACCTTCGCCGCACCCTTAATCTGTGGTTTATTCTTTTTATCTTTACTTATACCAACTCTCTTAGCATTAGAAAAAAGTAATATTATTTCTTCTCTTTTCTTAATTGCAATATCTGCAGCAAATGCAGCAACTATAAGACATATAATTACCTCTATAAATGTCCACAATATTGATATTCTAGGAAATAAATTTATAAATAAAGCTGAAATAACTAACCCTACAATAGCCCCTCCAGTTCCAAAAACAATTTCAGATATTGGTACTTTTTGAATATTACTCTCAAAATAATCCATAGTATTTGTAATACCTTTAACAATCCAAGGAGATATGAAGAAAAATATTAATCCAAATAGTAAAGTACATAAGATCAAAAATAATACCGTTTCAATTGCACCAACCTTAGCTGCCATTTTAGAAAAATAGTGTATCTTTAGTAATCCCTCCCCTAAAATATAACCTAATACAAGACCAATTAAGCTTAAAAGACCTCTCAATAATTTTTTTAACAAAAACTCCACCTCCCTTATAATTATTACCAATTATTTATTTTTAAATTCATATTGGAAAAATACCTTTTCTTATTACTATATTATAACAAAAATTTATTATCAATGAAAGTAAACGTTTTTCATAAAATATTAACTTTTTCTTACCAATTCATATGCAGTATCAATATTTAAATTAAAAACCATCATAATTTCCCCTATAATCATATTTTCTGCCTCTTCTAATATTTTTTCTTCCCCAGGAGGCATTATTTCCATATTTTTCATATAGTATAAATCTCTTATAACTTCGGCTATTTTTAATATATCTCCAGTATTTATTTTTTTTCTATTTCCTCTATATCTTTTAATCCAATCATTATTTATTTCTGTTATATCTTCATCTATTGTTTTTAATGCAGTATTTATCTTGTCTTTATCAGATATGGCCCTTATTGAATATAAGTTTAATCTTTCTTTGGGTATATAAAACTTCATATCATTAATTACAAATGTTATTACTATATAATTATAGATCTTTCCATATAATTCTTTATTCTCTATAGAAGTAACAATTCCTGCACCATATTTTGGAACAAATACTACCTCGCCAACTTTTAACATACAAATCCCCCTATTAATAAAAGTACTCTTGCTTTATTATATAGCTGTGCTTAAAAATTTGTACTATACTTTTATTGACAAAATTGTATTAAGAATTCTATAATCATTTTATGGACATAAATAATTATTTATGGGGGAGATGAACCTAATGAAAGATATAATTTTTGATGATTTTCAAAATAATGTAGATCAATCACTAATAAGACATAGAAGCCTATTAGATATTATTACAAAGTTACAAGAATCAGAAAGTAGAATAAATAGAGCTATCGCAAAATCTGTTACCAATTGCGGATGTATAAGCATAAATGCAAAAAAGCAGGAACTCCCAAGTAAGGACTCAGATTTAAATATTGATAATTTATCTCAATGTTTACAAACTCATTTAGAAGGAAAATTGTGTGAAAATTGCAGAGATATAATAGAAGGTGAAATAGGTACTAACTTATTTTATTTAACCTCTCTATGTAATACTTTAGAACTTAATTTATATGATATTTTATTAAAGGAATACGATAAAATTAACACCCTAGGAAAATTTAATCTAAGGTAGTATTTTATAGAGTTATACATAAAAAGTATAACTCTTATTCTTATTAAAATTGTTTATTTAAAATAAATTGTTCTCTTAATCTTCTAAGTCCATTTTTTATGGCTTTTGCCCTAGCCTCTCCAATTCCCTCTACATTATCAAGTTCTTCATAAGAAGCTTCCATAATCGCCTTTAGCTCTTTAAAATGCTTCACTAAATTCTCTATTACATTACCAGGAATTCTAGGTATTTTATTAATCATCCTGTATCCCCGAGGTGAAATAAGTGTATCTACCAGTGGTACTCCAGGATATCCTATAGATTTAGATATAGTATCTAAATCTAAAAATTCATCTGAATTTATACCTTGTATGTTTTTATATACTTCATTATAATCGATGTCCCCTTGGCAATAATCTCTTATAAGTAGCATTCCATCTTGTTCTACATTCTTAACCTGTTCATTTAATTGCATGGAAATAAGTCTTCCCTCATTCCCAAGTTCATATATGTATCTTTCAATTTCAGAAACTATTCTCATTACCATTTCTGTTCTTTGAATTGCAGTTACTACATCAAAAAGTGTTGCTAGATCCTGAAATTCTAGCAAATTCAAATTTGTTACAACCCTTTCTAAAACCGCTACATATTTTTCTAGAGTCTGAAGTGCCTGATTAGCTCTTCCTAATATAATACTACTATCCCTAAGTACATACTTTATTTCATCTTTATATATTGTTATAACATTTCTTCTTTGAGATATAGCTACTACTATGTTGCCTGTTTGTTTTGCAACTCTATGCGCAGTTCTATGCCTTGTTCCCGTTTCAAAAGTAGGTATTGCTGAATCTGGTATAAGTTGAACATTTGCACTTAATATTTTTTTTAAATCTGAACTCAAAACTATAGCTCCATCCATTTTAGCCAACTCATATACGTAAGATGGACTATACTCGGAATTTATTTTGAATCCACCATCCATTATGTCTAAAATTTCTGAGCTATCACCTAAAACTATAAGTCCACCAGTCTTTGCTCTCAAAATGTTTTCTAATCCTTCTCTTAACGGAGTTCCTGGAGCCATCATCCTTAAAACTCCCATAAGTTTTTTATCTTTTTTCAATCTTAATTCATTCACCTTAAACCACCCTATTTAAAATACTTTATTTACAGCTTCTCTTAATGAAGATACTCCAAATACGTTCATAGTTTTTACCTTTATTTTTTCCCTATTTCTTTTTGGTATTAAAATATTCTCAAAACCCATCTTCTCTGCTTCATTTACTATTCTATCACAATATGAAATAGGTCTTACTTCACCTGTAAGTCCTATTTCTCCAACAACTATCATTTTATCTACATTTATTTTTTTACTCTTTATGCTTGAAATTAAAGCAAGCGCTAATCCTAAGTCACCAAAGGTGCCTGCTATATCTAATCCTCCAACTACATTTACATAAACATCACAATTGTAAAATGGAATTTTTAATTTTTTTTCTAACACTGCTAATATCAAATTAAGCCTTGAAGAATCAACTCCTACCGAAGTCCTTCTTGGCATTATAGCCTTAGTTTCACTGACAAGTGCCTGAATTTCAACTAAAATGGGTCTTGTTCCCTCCATAATTCCTATAACAATAGATCCTTCTTGTTTAAAACTAGTTTCTTCTAAAAATACATTTGAAGGATTATCAACTTCAATAAGTCCTTCTTCATTCATTTCAAAGACACCGATTTCACTAGTGGTTCCAAAACGATTTTTTATAGTTCTCAGTATTCTAAATTCCTCAGTTCTTTCGCCCTCAAAAGAAAGTACACTATCAACCATGTGTTCTAATACTTTAGGTCCAGCTAGTTCCCCTTGTTTTGTAACATGTGCAACTATAAAAAAAGATATACCTTTAAGTTTACCAGTTCTCATTATTTCATTTGCACACTCTCTAACTTGAGATACACTTCCTGGTGCAGATGTCATTGACGGTTTAAAAATTGTTTGAATTGAGTCAATAATAACAAACATAGGCTTCAATTGTTCTATTTGACTTAAGATAATTTCCATATTAGTTTCAGAGAGAACAAAAAGATTAGTATTGGAGGCCTTAAGTCTATCACTTCTCATTTTAATCTGTTCTTCAGATTCTTCTCCAGAAACATATAATACTTTTCCATACTTTTCAGCAATATTGTTAGCGCTTTGCAATAATAAAGTTGACTTACCAATGCCCGGTGACCCTGAAATTAATGTTAAAGAACCTCTAACTAGTCCTCCACCTAATACCCTATTTAATTCTTTTATACCTATGTCATATCTTTCATGTTCTCCTGATTTTATATTAACTATACATTTTGGTTCATTATTTTTATCTAAAAATATATTATTATCCTTTTTTACTAATTCTTCAACAAAACTATTCCAAGAACCGCAGCCTGGACACTTCCCCATCCATTTTAAAGTTTCATAGCCACACTCTTGACAAATAAAAGAAGTTTTATTTTTTGGCATTAAAGTATCCTCCTAATAACTCCATAAATATTATACAATATTTTTAAATACCTTTGTTAAGTCTTATTGAAAACTGTGAAAAAATTTTTTATAAGTATTAAAAATAGGCAGAGAAATCAAATATCCTCTGCCCAAGATAATTTAAACCTTAGAAAATTCTAACTCATTTTCATTAACAGTAACTGAAACATTGTCTCCCTTATGAAGAGATCCATTTAATATTTCTTCTGCTATCTTATCTTCTACTATTTTAGTTATAGCTCTTCTTAAAGGTCTTGCTCCATAAGTTGGATCAAATCCTTTTTTAGCAAGAAGTTTTTCTGCTTCCTCTGTAAATTTAATATTAATATCTTGATCATTCAATCTACTACTTACAGATTCTAGCATAAGTTTAACAACTTCTTGTAAATCTTCTTCTAATAGCTGATGGAATACAATTATATCATCAATTCTATTCAAGAATTCTGGTCTGAAGGATCTCTTTAATTCATCCATTATATTATCTTTCATTTTTTCATATTCATCTTCTGTTTCATCATTACTTACAGAAAATCCTAAAGATTTTTGTCTTTTAATAGTTGATGCTCCTACATTAGATGTCAAAATGATTATTGTATTCTGAAAGTTTACTGTCTTTCCTTTACCATCTGTCAATCTTCCATCTTCAAGAATTTGAAGCAATATATTAAACACATCAGGATGAGCCTTTTCAATCTCATCAAATAGGACTACTGAATATGGTTTTCTTCTAACTTTCTCTGTTAATTGTCCTCCATCATCAAACCCAACGTATCCTGGAGGTGAACCAATTAATCTCGATACAGTATGTTTTTCCATATATTCCGACATATCTATTCTGATTATACTACTTTCATCACCAAACATAGCCTCAGCTAACGCTTTTGATAATTCAGTTTTTCCAACACCTGTGGGACCTAAAAATATAAATGAACCTATAGGTCTTTTAGGATCTTTAAGACCTACCCTTGCTCTTCTCACTGCTCTTGAAACTGATTTAACGGCTTCATTTTGTCCTATTACTCTCTTGTGAAGTATTTCTTCTAATTTCAATAATTTTTCTGATTCTTTTTCTGTAAGCTTCTCAACAGGTATATTAGCCCACTTTGCCACAACCGCAGCTATCTGTGTTTCAGAAACAATATGATTTTGTACATCTTTTCTATTCTTCCAGTTCTTTTTAAAATCTTCTATTTTACCCTTTAATTCTTTCTCTTTATCTCTCAATCTTGCAGCTTTTTCAAAATCCTGCAACCTTATAGCATCTGCTTTTTCCTTTTCAGTCTTCTCAAGTTCTTCTTCTTGATTTTTTAAATCTGGTGGTGCAGTAAGATTTTCTATTCTTACTTTTGCACCAGCCTCATCTATTAGGTCTATTGCTTTATCTGGTAAATATCTATCAGTTATATATCTATCAGCTAAATTTACTGCTGCCTCAAGAGCATCATCTGTAATTTTAACCCTATGGTGAGCTTCATATTTATCTCTTAATCCTCTTAATATAAGAACAGCTTCTTCTTTTGATGGTTCACCAACTGTTACTGGCTGAAATCTTCTTTCTAATGCAGAATCTTTTTCTATATATTTTCTGTATTCATCAATAGTTGTAGCACCAATACATTGAATTTCTCCTCTAGCTAATGATGGTTTTAATATATTTGATGCATCTATTGCTCCCTCTGCACCTCCAGCACCTATTATTGTATGAATTTCATCAATAAATATAATCACATTTCCTGAATTTCTTATTTCAGTCATAACTCTTTTTAATCTTTCTTCAAATTCACCTCTATATTTTGAACCAGCTACCATTGAAGAAATATCTAAAGTCACTACTCTTTTATCTTTTAATATCTCCGGAATATTTCCTGATACTATTCTTTGAGCTAGACCTTCAGCTATAGCGGTTTTACCAACTCCAGGATCACCAATTAAGCAAGGATTATTTTTTGTTCTTCTACAAAGTATTTCTAAAACTCTTTGTGTCTCTCCATCTCTTCCTATAACAGGATCGAGTTTTCCTTCTGATGCCATTACTGTAAGATCTCTACCAAATTGATCTAATGCAGGAGTAGCGCTATTAGCCTGATTTACACTGTTACTATTCTTAGCATTATTTCCTTCTCCTGCTGCTAATCCATCCATGATTTCTTTTCTCAATCTATCAAAATCAGCATTTAAATTTCCTAATATTGTAAAAGCTACACCTTCTCCTTCTCTTATTAAAGCTAAAAGAATATGCTCCGGACTTATATAATTATGATTTAAATTGGTAGCTTCCAGTGCACTAATTTCTAATAATCGTTTAGTTCTTGGAGTTAATGGCACTTCATTTCTATATAAGTCAATATCACCCTTACCTTCGTATTCGGCAATCAAATTTCTTACTCCATCAATTGTTACTCCTAAATTATTAAGTATTTTTTTAGATATTCCATTTTCCTCTTTTAATATACCAAGAAGTACGTGTTCAGTGCCTATATAACCATGTTGAAACATTTGCGCTTCTTCTTTAGCATAAAATAATACTTTTTCTGTTCTTTCATTAAACCTATTGCTAAACATATTAATTCACCACCTATTTTAATTTTTCCCTAATATAGTCTGCCCTTTTTACATTAAGATTTGTTCCATTTGGTTTATTATTATTTATAATACTAAGTGTAGCTGATTGAGTGTTTACTAGCAAGTCATTAAGCACATTTTTATTTATATCTTTAACTATTCCCATTTCTACTCCCATTCTTATATTAGACAGTAGCTTCAAGCATTCCTTTGAATCTATAACTCTAGCAGATTTCAGGATACCTAATGATCTAAATATTCTATCTTCTAATTCATAATGATATTTTTTTTTCGCTTGTTCTCTTGAAAGATTTTCCTGATTAATAAGTTGCTTTACAACTGCCTTTAAATTAGAAAGTATGTCTTCTTCACTAATTCCAAGAGTTATTTGATTAGAAATTTGATATAGATTACTATATGCTCCAGACCCTTCTCCGTATAATCCTCTTATTGTCATTCCTACCTGTGTTAACGCATTTAAAACTTCATTAATTTGATTATTCATAGTAAGGGATGGCAAATGCATCATTACTGAAGCTCTCAATCCTGTTCCAACATTAGTAGGACATGCTGTTAGATAACCTAATTTTTCATCAAAAGCATATTGAATTTTTTCTTCAAGTAGATCATCAAGTTTATTAGAATAGCTTAAAATTTCTTCCAAATCAAATCCTGAACTTATACATTGTAATCTTATATGATCTTCTTCATTTATCATTATGCTAACAGTTTCATCCTTATCTACAATAAAAGCAGACTTATTTTTGTTGTCTATCAGCTTCTTGCTAACTAGATGTTTTTCAATAAAAGATCTATTGTAAGTTTTATCATAATCCCATAAATGTATGCTTTTAAATTCATCTTCCATACGAGTAGATATAAAAAAAGCATTTTCTATATACCCTACTAGTTCTCTAGCTTTATTTTCATCAAGACTATCTGGAAATGGTTCATTTTTAATATTTCTTGCCAATCTTATTCTACTACTTATAACTAAGTCATCTGGTTTATCATCGCTCTTTAGCCAATTTTGCATATTACCCCTCCTTTTCGTTATTTTCGAATACCCTAATTTTATCTCTAATTTTTGCCGCTTCTTCATAGTTCTCAAGTGCAATAGATTTCTGAAGTTCTTCTCTTAACTTTATTATCCTCTTTCTTTCAATTATACCCTTACCACATTTTTTAGGTATTTTACCAACATGTTCGACTTTACCTTGTACTCTATATATAACTGGATTAACAGTAGAACTAAAATTCTTGTAACACTCACTGCAACCAAGTAGACCTTTTTGTTTAAATTCAGTTAATGTCATCCCACAGTTTTTACATGATATTTCTGTACCTTTATTAGCATTAGGAAATTCACCCATATAACCCATTAAACCACTCAATATATTTTGAAGTGAAAAAGGTGATATTATTCCTATTTCTCCCGAAACATTAAATCCATCAAATTCTTTAGCACAATTTTCACATAAACCAATCTGTTGTTTATTACCATTTACAATCTTAGTTATATAAACAGTAGCCTCATTCTTTTTACATATTTCACATAACATACCTTTTTAATCCTCCTTATAATGATAAAAGAACATATTATTATTATATATTTTATACCATTAACTGTAAACCTATAACATTATAGATAGTATAGTAGCCTTTAAAATCTCAGCTCTAACCTTATTTCTTAAATCATTTATTATAAATAATGTTCTATCATTTATTGAAGCCTTTAAAATATTCATTTCTGTACTGGATATAATATCGGCATCCTTTAAAGCTTCAATAATCTGTAATCCTCCATTGTAAGTTATGCTATATCCTATCTTCTCTTTAATTATATTGGCTAGTGATTTATTTTCAATATAATCTATCTTTCTTATGCGAATACACCCACCGCCGCCTCTTTTACTTTCAATATAATACCCTTTTTCTGTAGTGAATCTAGTAGTTAATACATAATTTATTTGAGAAGGTGCACAACTAAAGTGATTAGCTAATTCATTTCTCTGTATTTCTAGTTCGTTTTCTTCTGTTTCTGCCATCAATTCTTTTATAAAATTTTCTATAATATCAGATAGCCTTATCATAGAACAGACCTCCTATTATAGTATTTGTACTCTTTGACTTTCTTTGACTTTAGTCTATTATACATCTGCTTCTTAGTTTTTTCAAGTCCTTCTTTAAAGATTTCTGTAATACTAACTATAAAAAATAATCTAGCAAGAATATCTTTTACTCTTACTAGATCTTACACTTTATAAGTATATGATAATAATAATTAATTTATTATCTGATTACCTTAATAGAAAGTATATCTATCTCAATAAGTCCTATATAGATTTTAATTTCTGACAAAACTTATATTACCTTTATCTTTATCTTATGTTATTTAAATTATTACTATTTCTATGAGCTTTTATATAATATTTACCCTCTTCATTCTTTCCATTATCACTAATTATAAAATCTTTATATTTTAATACACTCATAATTAATTCTGTATTCTTGTTATCAAGGTAATCCATAGTTATTGTAAATTTATCATTATCTCCAACAATATCTATATAATCATAAATATCTCCATAATCACTTAGAGTAACAATACCATTAACATCTAGCCTGTAATCTGACATGAAAAATTCTCCTTTAAGTTTTATATTATTTTTAGTAATATAATTAAAAATATTCCTAGAATGATTTATATTATATGCAATCTATTATAAAAATATAATTTGTTATAAGAAAAACTTTTACAGATCAACCATAGAAACAAATAAAAATTATAAAAAAGAGGGTGTCCCCAAAAATATACATACTAATTAAATTTGAAAATAACTTCGTCTAATTATTAAAAATCATGTTTTAATAATTATTTTTAGTAGTAAAATAGCTAAAAAGCTACCTCATAATGCATATATGCATCGTGAGATAGCTTCAATAATCATAGTTATATTCAAAAATAAAATGGCTCCGCGAAAAGGATTCGAACCTTCAACCTATCGGTTAACAGCCGAGTGCTCCACCGTTGAGCTATCGCGGATCATTATG
>NZ_BAEV01000087.1 GCF_000246895.1 Clostridium arbusti SL206
TATACATTTTATATATTATACACTAACCTTTAATATCATTATCTTTAATATTGTTGAGCATAAATGATAAAATTAAAGAGACTATAGAAATTATTATTAGCACTATAAAAACTACATGCATTCCATAGTTCAAAGCATCCTTCATTACACTGATAGGTATTCCAGTATTAATCACATCAGAACTATATAAGCTATTTGGATCAACATTTTTTCTTCCTAATTTATAAAAATACCTTACAATATTCAAATTAAATATAATTCCAAAGATACTAACTCCTACAGTTTGACCTATAGTACGGAGTAATGAATTTGAAGCTGTAGCAGCACCCCTTTTATTATAGTATACAGATTCTTGAACTATTATTGTTAATGTAGTAAATGCTCCACCAAATCCAAATCCCATAATAAATGTATAAAATATAACTAAAACTAAAGATGTCCTTAAATATAAAGTGCCTAATAGTAAACAACTTAACAATAATATTATAGAAGATATACAAACCACTGAGTTTTTACCGTATTTAAATATAGCTTTGGATAATATAACAGATGATAAAAGCCATGATATAGACACTGGAGCCATAGCCACTCCAGAAATTGCTGCACTATATCCTAGAACACTTTGAATATATAAAGGCATATACACATCTAAGGCTATTAAAATTGCTGAGGCTAATAAACTAACTAGATTGGCTATTATATTAGATTTAGTGAAAATTTCAAAAGGTATAATAGGCTCTTTTGCCTTTCGTTCTACCTTATAAAATATAATTAAGAATATAGCTGTAAATATTAAACTTACTACTAAAGATGTGGAATACAACTTCTTATTATGTTGAATAGATAAAATTCCGTATAAAAATAATACAATTGAAAATGATAATGTTACTATTCCCACAAAATCTATAGGATTATTATTTTTTTGAAAAGTTTCTTCTAAATTTTTTTGTAATAATATTATAGATACAATACCAAAAGGTATATTTACATAGAAGATCCAATGCCAAGATAAATATTGTATCAAAAATCCACCTAGAAAAGGTCCCGCTATACTTGCTATACCCCAGACCGTACTGAGCCATCCTTGAATTCTAGCTCTTTCTGGAAGACTGAATACATCCCCAACTATAGTATATGTTATTGTAAATATAGCTCCTGCTCCAATACCCTGTATCCCCCTAAATACTATAAGCTGATACATATTTTGAGAAAGGCCACACAAAGAGCTTCCAATTAAAAATATTATGATACCAATAGATAAAGTATTTTTTCTTCCATATAAATCAGCTAATTTCCCATATATAGGAGTTGAAATTGCTGAAGTCAATAAATATAAAGAAAACACTAGACTTATTTCGCTAAAACCATTTAATTGCTTAACAATTGTAGGCATAGCAGTTGTTACTACTGTTCCCTCAACGGCTCCAAGAAACATAGCTACCATTATTGCTACGACTATATTACTTTTTTTTGTATTCATATTTGTATCTCATCCTTTATATAATATCTTTTATTATTGATAATTATTATTCTATCATTGAGAAATGGCATTGCCAAGTTGTTTAAATTAGTATAAACAGAAATGTATCAATTCCATTCTATAAAACATACTGTATACTGTAAATTATTTTTGAGAGGTAATTACATGATAACTATAAGCTTATGTATGATAGTAAAAAATGAAAAAGATGTAATAGGTAGATGTCTTAGTTGTGTAAAAGATATAGTTGATGAAATAATAATTGTGGACACAGGCTCTACAGACAATACAAAGGAAATAGCTAAAAATTTTACTGATAAAATATATGATTTTAAATGGATAGACAACTTCTCTTCTGCAAGAAATTTTTCATTTAGTAAAGCTACAAAAGATTATATACTTTGGTTGGATGCAGATGATATCATTCTTGAAGCAGATAAAAAAAAGTTCAAAAACTTAAAACAAAATTTTGACCCAAGTGTAGATATTGTTATGATGAAATATAATGTAGGATTTGATGATAATGGAAAACTTACATTATCATATTTTAGAGAACGCCTATCTAAAAGAATCAAAGATTATAAATGGCGTGAACCTGTTCATGAATATCTAGAAATAAGTGGCAAAATTACAAATTCGGATATATGCATTACTCACAAAAAGGAACATCCCGTAGTTCCTAGAAGGAACTTGTCTATATATAAAAAAATCATTTCAAAAGGTAATACACTAAGTGTAAGAGGCTTATATTATTATGCTAGAGAACTATATTATAATGGAATATATAATGATGCTATTGAATATTTCAACAAATTTTTAGATACAAATCTTGGATGGGTAGAGGATAATATATCAGCTTGTCTCAATCTTTCCATATGTTACCTTAATATAGATAACAAAAAAAATTCTCTAACTTCCCTTCTTAAGAGCTTTGAATACGATACCCCAAGAGCAGAAATTTGTTGTCAGTTAGGATATTATTATTTTAATGATAATGAGTATAAAAAGGCAATATTCTGGTATAAACTAGCTACACAATTAGAAAAGCCAAGGGATGGTTGGGGTTTTGTTTCACACGATGCTTGGAGTTATACTCCAAATATTCAATTATGCGTATGCTATGATAAAATTGGTGATATAGAAAAATCAATAGAATATAACAATAGGGCTGCAGAATATAAACCAAATGATCCTGCCGTTATTTACAATAAAAAATACTTTGAAGGATTAAAAAGCAATCTTAAATATAAAAAAGCTACCCTTTAATCAAGAATAAATTCTAAATTAGGATAGCTTTTTATATTTATAAATCTTATTTTTTACTTTTTTAAATTAACACAACAATTACTAAGTTGAATATTTGTTTTGTTAATACTGCTTAAAATATAAGTTAATTTTTAAAACTATGAATTGGTGAAGGTATTCTTCCACCTCTATCAATAAAATCTTCGCTTGAGAACTTACTTACAGCCATTACTGGAGCTGCTCCTAAAAGTCCACCAAATTCAACTCTATCTCCAACATTTTTTCCATAAACAGGTATTATTCTTACTGCTGTAGTCTTATTATTTATTACTCCAATTGCCATTTCATCAGCAATCATTCCAGAAATAGTTGATGCAGGTGTATCTCCTGGAATAGCAATCATATCAAGACCTACTGAACAAACGCAAGTCATAGCTTCAAGCTTTTCTATATTTAATGCACCGATTTCTACAGCATGTATCATACCTTCATCTTCACTTACAGGAATGAAAGCACCACTTAGTCCTCCTACATGTGAAGAAGCCATTATACCACCTTTTTTAACCGCATCGTTAAGCATAGCCAATGCAGCAGTTGTACCATGACACCCACAAACTTCAAGTCCTATTTCTTCAAGTATTCTAGCTACACTATCACCTACTGCTGGAGTAGGTGCAAGAGATAAATCTACTATTCCAAAAGGTACATCAAGTCTTTTTGCAGCTTCAGTAGCTACCAGCTGACCAACCCTTGTTATCTTAAATGCAGTTTTCTTTATAGTTTCAGCTACAACGTCAAATGTTTCTCCCTTTACATTTTCCAAAGCAGATTTTATAACTCCAGGACCACTAACACCTACGTTTATTACACAATCAGCTTCTCCTACACCGTGGAATGCTCCTGCCATGAAAGGATTATCTTCAACAGCATTAGCAAATATTACAAGCTTTGCACAACCAAGACTTCCATTGTCTCTTGTAATATAAGCTGCCTCTTTCACTATTTCTCCTAAATCCCTTACCGCATTCATGTTTATTCCAACTTTTGAAGTTCCAACATTTACTGAAGAACAAACCCTATCTGTAACCGCTAATGCTTCTGGAATAGATTTTATAAGTATTCTATCTCCAGGTGTGCATCCTTTATGAACTAATGCAGAAAATCCACCTATAAAATTAACACCTACAGCCTTTGCAGCTTTATCCAATGTTTTCGCATACTCAACATAATCTGTATCACTGCTACTTTGAGCAACTAATGCTATTGGAGTTACTGATATTCTTTTATGTATAATAGGTATTCCATATTCAAGTTCTATTTGTTCACCTATTTTAACCAAATCTTTAGCTTTTGTTGTTATTTTATCATATATTTTTTGTCTACACTTTTCACCATCTGGATCACAACAATCTAAAAGTGATATACCCATAGTTATTGTTCTAATATCTAGATTTTCTTTTTCAATCATATTGATAGTTTCAAGTATGTCTTTATTATTAATCATTTTTTCAACTCCCAATTCCTAATCTATTATACTTCTATACTTCGTGCATTGATCTAAATATTTCCTCACGTTGAAGCTTAATTGTAACTCCAAGTTTTTTAGCTTCTTCATCAAGCTTTTCTTTTAGCTTCTTAGCATCTATTTCCATTTTAGATAAATCCACAAACATTATCATCGTAAAATAGTTTTGCAAAAGAGTTTGATTTATATCCATAATATTTATCTTATTTTCTGATAGTATTGAAGTTATGCCCTGAATAATACCAATTTTGTCTTCTCCGATTACTGTAATAAATGATTTCATTTTAATAAATTCCTCCTGAATAATGAATTTTCATTGTAATTATTGCTAATTTAATAAGCTTAAAATAATCAATATATATAAACAAAAAAAAGACCAAATTAAATTAGTCTCTGAGAAGCATTAAAAATTAAGAACAACTTCATATGTGAAAATTAAAAATACCTAATCTACATCACATAGACGATTTCTTTAACATATAATCTCCGTTCTTTTACCTGAGAGTTTCACTAAAATAATACTTTAGTTTTCCCCTTCGGTGCTCTTTGAGTCTCTCCAGAGTTTCGTCCAATAACGGTTTAAAGCAAAGCATATTCAAACAAATAACTATTTCACATGCTTAATATCCCACTATCTTCATTCGACTTATTAAATTGTCAAACTCATTTTAACACAACACAATTACATAAATCAATAAAAAATGCAAATTTTAAAGAGAAAAGTGTATATATTACTTTCTATATACACTTTTCTTAGTAAAATTATACATTTTTCTACTAATAACTATTAATGGCCGCTTTCATATTAAACACTAATTTTTCAGGATCATTAGCCTGCATAACAGAAGACATTATAGCTGCCCCTTTTGCTCCTGACTTTAAAATATCATTAATATTATTTAATTCTATTCCTCCTATTGCTATTACCGGAATAGATACTTTGTCACAAATTTCTTTTAAGAACTTAGTTCCTCTTCCTTCAAGCCCCTTCTTACAATCCGTATTAAATATGTGCCCAGCTATCACATAGTCTGCTCCCATATTATCAACGTTTTTTGCCTCTTCTAGAGCATGTATAGAGACGCCTCTAATTTTATCATAAGATTTATTAAAATCTAAAAATACATTATAACTTAATTGTATACCCTCTGATTTAGATTTAATAGCTACCTCATAATTTCCATTGATTATAAGAGGGATTCGCTCCTTAACTACTTCTTTTATTTCAATTGCCAATCTGTAAAGCTGCTCTGAAGAAAGATCTTTTTCTCTTAAAATTATGGCATCTGCCCCACCTTTCACGGATGCTTCTACAACTCTAATTAGATTTCCATCTTTTATAAGCTTTCTGTTAGTAATTACGAATAGTTTTCTGTCCATGTTAAACGTACTCCCAATCCTTCATAACAGGACAGTAGCCTTTAGATTTGAGCATATCTCTTATTTCTTTTACACTTCTTTTATCTGAAATTTCAAATTGTTTTTCACCTTGATCTTCAGCCTTACAAGAATGTCCACCTACTTCAGTAGATACTCCAGCAGAAATTTTAGTTACTCCCAGTGGTATAAGATTATCTCGTAAATCTGCAGATTCTCTTGTGGTTACATTTATACCTGATCTTTTTAGGAATATCTTAAAGGCCAGCATTATCTGTACTAAATCTTTATCATTTACATCTTTAATTTCTGTAAAGCTACCTGCATGGGGTCTAATTCTTGGTACTGACATACTTATTTCCATGTAAGGGAACATATCCTGTATATATCTAGCATGAAGTCCAGAAAAATAAGCTTCTTTTCTCCAGTTCTCAAGTCCATAAAGTGCTCCTACTCCCATTCCTCTTATGCCTGCCCTAGCAGCTCTTTCTGGTGTTTCCACTCTATATCTATAATTCTTCTTAGGTCCTGCTAAATGAATTTCATCATATTTTTTCATATCATAAGTTTCTTGATATATGGTAAGTGAATCCACCCCTGCTTCTATAAGTTCTCTGTATTCATTTTCTTCTAAAGGATATATCTCAATACAGATAGAACTAAAATATTTTTTTAATAATTTAACAGCATCTTTTATGTAAGATACAGGACTATGAAGTCTTGATTCTCCTGTAAGAAGAATTATATGCCTTAGACCTGAAGCATGTATTGCCTTTGCTTCTTTTTCGATTTCTTCCATATTAAGCTTTTTTCTGTGCACATCATTTTCCACATTATAACCACAATATGCACATTTATTAACACAATAATTAGCTATATATATAGGAGTGTACAAGGTAACTGATTTACCAAAGTTGTTAATTGCAATATTATGTGCTTTTTGGGCCATATCTTCAAGATAATCTCCTGCTGCTGGTGAAAGTAAGCACATAAAATCCTCTGTATTTAAAGTATCTTTACTTAGCACATATTCAACCTGTTCTTTAGTTACACTATTGAAAAAGCTATCAAAATCATAATCTTGTAATTTATTAGCTACATCAAAAAAGCTCATTAACTTATCCCCCTATCTCAAAAATCCTGTTAATGGTGAAGATGCCTCTGCATAACTTTTTTTCGCACCTACTTTTGCCAAATAACCTTTTCTTCCGCTCTCAACGGCAAGCTTAAATGCTTCTGCCATAAGTGCAGGATCTCCAGCTGTTGCTAGTGCTGTATTAACAAGTACTGCTGATGCTCCCATTTCCATAGCTAGAACTGCATCTGAAGGCTTACCTATACCTGCATCAACTACTATTGGAAGATCTATTTCTTCTATTAAAATTCTAATCATTTCCTTTGTCCTAATTCCTCTATTGCTTCCTATAGGAGATCCTAATGGCATTATTGCAGCTGCTCCAGCTTCAACCATTCTTCTTGCATCTGGCAAATCAGGATTCATATAAGGTAGCACGACAAAACCTTCCTTTGCCAAAACTTCTGTAGCCTTTATTGTTTCTAAATTATCTGGAAGAAGATATTTATTATCTGAAATAACTTCTATCTTTACCCAGTTACCACAACCTGCTGCTTTACCAATTCTAGCCAATCTAATAGCTTCTTCTGCATTCCTTGCTCCTGAGGTATTAGGCATTATTATGGAATCTTTACTTAAATAATTTAAAACATTCTCTTCTTCTGAATCAAAATCTACTCTTCTAAGTGCTGCAGTAATAACCTCTGCTCCACTCTTTTCTAATAAATTAGGTATGATTTTATTTGAAGAATATTTTCCACTGCCAATAAAAAGTCTGCTTTTTAATTCTTTTCCACCAATAATAAGTTCGTCCATTTTAATTATCTCCTCACTTTAGGTACCTGGAAATAAATAACTACTCAAGCATGATATTGACGTTTTATATCATATAATAAAACAGCTCCTTGATAATGATTATGCTATCAAGGGTTGCTGTTAACTTAGTATGATACGAAATAAACTATGATACTATCTAGTTATTTTTTGAAGATGCCTTAATTAATATTAATAGTCAATTTAATTTCAAAATCTGCATAATACTAACCGCCACCTACAAATCTTATCAGTTCTACTTTAGAGTCACTAGTCAGCTTAGTTGTCGCATATGCTTCTCTATCTATGATGTTCAAATCAACTTCTGCTACTACCTTATAGGCTTCTATTTTAAGTTCATTAAGCAATTCTTCTATAGTCATTCCATCTTTAAAGTTCATTTCTTTACCATTGACAATCATGCAACTCACCTCCTAACAAATAACATATTTGGTATTAATAACACCCCAGGGGTGTTATTAGTTTTATTTTATATTCAAATCTTCATTGTTCAATATTTTTTTCATTGTTCTCATTGAACACATCTTTCCACACATTGTACAGGTTTCTGGATCCTCTGGTGAAGATTCTGTACGATATTTACGAGCCTTTTCACTATCTATAGCTAAATCAAACATAGTCTCCCAATCAAGATCTGCCCTAGCTTTACTCATGGCATTATCCCATTCAACCGCACCTTTTATACCTTTAGCAATGTCAGCAGCATGTGCCGCAATCTTAAAGGCAACTATTCCTTCTTTCATATCTTCAAGGGATGGTAAACGTAGATGCTCTGCTGGAGTAACATAACATAAAAAGTCTGCTCCACTAGAGGCTGCCACTGTACCACCAATAGCTGCTGTAATATGATCATAGCCTGGTGCTACATCAGTAACCAAAGGTCCTAACACATAGAAAGGAGCACCATGACACAATTTCTTTTCTAATAACATATTAGCTTTTATTTCATTAAGAGCCATATGTCCTGGTCCCTCTATCATAACTTGTACATTTTTTTCCCAAGCCTTTTTAGTAAGTTCACCTAAAGTAATAAGTTCTTTAATTTGAGCTGGATCTGTAGCATCCTTTAATGAACCAGGTCTACAAGCATCTCCTAATGAAATAGTTATGTCATATTTTTCGCAAATATCAAGAAGTCTATCATAATATTCATAGAATGGATTTTCTCTATTATTTAGTTCCATCCATGCAAATAAAAGACTTCCACCTCTAGATACTATCTGAGTTAATCTAGGATTATCCTTAACTGCTCTTGCTGTTTCACGATTAAGTCCTGCATGAATTGTAATGAAATCCACTCCATCTTCTCCATGTTTCTCCACAACATCAAAGAATTCATCCACAGTTATATCCTTAAGTTCCTTGTCACAAAAGCCAATAGCATCATACATAGGAACAGTTCCAAGCATCGCTGTTGACATATCTATAACTCTTTTTCTCATGTTTTCAGTTTTTCCATAGTTAGATAAATCCATGATAGCTTCTGCTTTCATTTCAAGAGCTACTCTAACTTTTTCCAATTCTTTTTCTATGCTACAACAATCTTTTGATATACCTAAATTTACATTTATCTTAGTTCTTAGTCCTTCCCCAATACCCTCTGGATCTAGAGACTTATGATTTTTATTGGCTGGTATTACTACCTTACCCTCTGCAATTAATTCTCTTAATTTTTCTACTTCCATTTTTTCTTTTTCAGCAACAATATTCATTTCCCTTGTAATTATTCCTTTTCTTGCTGCATCCATTTGTGTTGTATAATTCATAATAGTAACACTCCTTTATTTTTAAATTAAAAAAGAGAACAAACCTGATGTAGGATAAACATCAGGTTTGTTCTCTTTATGCGTATATAAAATAAAAAGCCTGCATAAAGCAAGCTCTGTAATATACAAACCCTTGCTTCCCTACGATGGTGTTAACCATATCAGGTTCATAGAGTTAGGATTTTCTTCCTTCTCAGCCTCACGGCACCCCTAGCAAATAATTATTTAATTATTAGTTATAGTATACTCCTAAAAATAGTTATTGTAAAATTATTTTTAATTTAATGCTTTTTCTTTTTTACACTTTATAAATAGAAATCCACTCTAGAAAATCTTTTCATCTATAAGATAATCAACTAATGTTTTTATAGATAAAGTATATTAAATCAGGTTAACTTTATTTAAAATTAATGTATAATAAAAGAAAATGAAGAAGTACCAAATGAATTAAACAGATAGAATTTATTTTTGGAGGTTTTAAATGCAGAAAAGAGGACTGACGTCAGGTATAATTCTAATAATTATTGGTATTATATTATTATTGAACAAAGTATTTAATCTGAATTTTTTCAGTATGAGTAATTTTTGGCCATTATTCATATTGATACCAGGTTTAGTTTTTGAGGCTAGTTATTTCTTAACAAAAAGAAATCCAGGGCTTTTAGTTCCCGGTGGTATTCTTACAACTTTAGGCTTACTATTTTTCTTTGAAACTTTTACTAATTGGCAATTTGCCGCACACACTTGGCCTATATACCCCTTGGCAGTAGCCATTGGTTTATTTCAACTGTACCTATTTGGATATCAACAAAAAGGACTACTGATTCCAGTATTCATTTTAGGAGGAATTTCTTTAATTTCTTTTGCAATTATGATAATGAATGACTTCTTCTGGTGGATTAATGGAAGTCTACTAATACCAGCTTTGTTTATATTAATTGGAATAATTGTATTATTTAAGTCATTTTCAAAAAATAACTGATTATTATGCTAGTATATTTTACATCATACCACATAAATAGGTCTTAATGATTGCACACTATCATTAAGACCTATTTCTTTGGATAACATAAACAAAATATTTTTTATACCTATTATTGATTTCATAATGTCACTCCCTTCAGTTTAGATTTTAACAATTATTAAAATACAGGATAGTGAGCTATCTGAGGGTTCTGTTGACGTAGTAGGATTCAAAATAGACTAGCATACTGACTAGTTATTTATTTGAATATGCCTAAGAACACTATGAAAATAAATTAACATTATATGAATTTCATAGTATTTCTTTATATTATAAAATAATAGTCTTTTCTTTTATTATATTATCTATTTCTTCTGCAACCATTGGCTTACTAAATACATATCCTTGAATAATATTACATCTTTTTCTGTAAAGTATGTGTAATTGATCTATAGTTTCAACACCCTCTACTACAACTTCAATTCCCAGATTATGAGCAATATTAACTATTCCGTCCACTATAGACTCTTGTCTGGCATTAAAGCATATGTCATCTATAAAGGACTTGTCAATTTTCAATATATCTATTGGTATCATTCTAAGATAATTTAATGATGAATACCCTGTTCCAAAATCATCTAAAGAAGTCCTAACCCCAAGGCTTCTAAGCTGTCTTAATATATCTACATTTTCTTCAAGTGATTCCATTAAAACACTTTCTGTTATCTCTATTTCCACTAACTCTGGAGGTATGTTAATATCTCTTATACATCTTTTAACAGTTTCCAAAAAATTAGTTTGTTTAATTTGCACTGATGAGACATTAACAGATATTCGTTTTTTACCATATCCCTTTTTAATCCATTCCATATTTTGTTTAAAAGCAGTTTTCATAACCCACTCTCCTATTGGTATTATGAGACCCGACTTCTCTGCTACAGGTATGAATTCACCTGGGGATACAGAACCAAGTTCTTCATTTTTCATTCTTATAAGTGCCTCTGTACCTATAATCTTACCTGTACTTATTTCAACTTGAGGCTGATAACATAAATATAATTCGCCATTACCAACTGCATTTCTAAGAGCTTTTTCTATCTGTATATATCTATCTAATCCCTTAGACATTTCTCCATCATAGAATTCATATCTGTTTTTTCCAGTTTCCTTAGCCTTATACATAGCAGTATCTGCATTCTTTAGAATAACATTATTGTCTTTTCCATCCCTTGGAAAGATACATATTCCTATACTACAAGTTATAAATACTTGTTTATTGTTTAGTTCAAAACCACTATTAAATATATTTATTAGATTATTTACCAAATCTATAACTTCATCTTTTCCACTTATATCTCTAATTAAAACTAAAAACTCATCCCCGCCAAATCTACAAACTGTATTTTTACCATTAATTATATCAAAGAACTTAGCACCTATAGCTCTTAACAATTTATCTCCTTCATCATGTCCTAAGGAATCATTAACTCTCTTAAAATCATCTAGATCAAGAAAAAGCACCGCTCCAGTTCTATCATATTTTTTATAATTTTTTACTTCCTCATCAAGTTGATTAATAAAGTTATCTCTATTAGGAAGTCCTGTTAGCGTATCAAAATATGCTAATTGCTTTACTTTAAGTTCAGATCTCTTTTTAATTGTAACATCTGAAATTATACCTATATATTTCAAGGGTTCACCATTATCATCTTTAATAACTCTTCCTCTATTTAAAATCCATTTAATTTTACCGCTCCCTGTAGTTATTTTAACTTCGGTTTCAAACCAAGGAGTTTCTAATTTCATATGTTTTTCTATATCTTTGTATAACTTTTCCTTACATTTAGGAAAAATCGCCTTATCTATTAACTTAACAATATCATTATCCTCAATTTTATACCCAATTATGTCATACCATTTATCAGAAACAAAAAACTTATTAGCTTTTACATCAAACTCCCATAAAGCATCATTAATTCCATCAAGAACTTGCTCATATCTAACCTCACTTAATTCAAGTGCTTCTTTATTTTTAATTAATTCATCATATTGAGTTCTAAGTTCCTCTTCTGTAGCTGATAGTTCCTCATAAACTGCGGAAAGTTCTTCATAGCTATTGCTAAGCCTTTTAATCATACTATTATAGTTACCTGCAAGTAGACCCAGTTCATCCTTAGATTTATAATTACATAAAGAACTAAAATCACCCTTTTCAGCCTTATTCATTACCTTTATCAAAATCTCAATAGGCTTCGTTATGGATTTTGATGCAAGAATACTTATAAATACAGATATTATAAATATAAATCCAGCTATTGATATAATAATTTTCAGTTCAACAGCAGCAGGTGCATTTATTTCATCCACATTTTTTGTCACTACTAAAGCCCATTTTAAATCTGGAATTATGCTATATCCCATGAACTTATTTACATTATCATAGGTATAAGTATCTAAAGCACTATAAGTATTTTTATGAGCTTTAGTATTTTTAAAAATATTTATAAGCTTTATATTTTGAGATTTGGTACCCACCTTTTTAGCATCAGGATGTGCAACAAGCAATCCATTACTATCCATTATGTAGGCATATCCAGTTTCACCATTTTTAATAGATGCTATAAATTTTTTAAAATAGTCTGTATATATGCCATTAGCATAAACTCCAACTATATTACCATCTGCATCCTTTACTGGAGCCGCTATTGCAACTACTAATTTTTCATCAATTTTTGAACGTAGTGTACTGCTAACAGACATGTTTCCCTTTATAGCCTCTTTAAAATATTCTCTATCAGATACATTAAGTTTTACTGCACTTTCATCACTACTAGCAATTATATTTCCATTTAAATCTACTACAAAAGATTGCTGAATTTCAGAAAAATTAACTTTTCTTTCCTTAAGCTCATTATCTAAATTCGTTACCTGAGATAAATAAAAAAATGAATCATTTCTATTTACTAATCTACTATTTAATGTATCTATTACACTAGGTTTTTCTACTGAAAGAGACACTTCTTTTTTTTGCCCATCAATGATAGTTGTTAAAGTTGCACTATCAGCTTTAGTTATTTCCAATATATTATTTTTACTTTCATTTATAGCCGTCTTTGAAGTATAATTATATATTAAAAAACTTACTAAAATTAATGGTATTAGAGATAATAAAATTATGGTTAACGATAATCTTTTCTTAATACTCACTATAACCTCCAAATAAGTTTAAATTTGCAATTATTACTACATTAATTATAAATATTTTTGTATAATTCATTTATATACCTTCTTCATATCTATACTATAGTTTCATGCATTTATCTAATTATTTCGTTCTATTTTCAATTTAGTTTATACATAATAAATTTATTTTTATAAAACTATGGACATTTATAAAATATAATGATATATTTTATATAATACACATTGGAATACTTGGTATTGACTTTATACGGACTATTAGAAAAGTGCAAAGTATCATTGAAGATTACTGATACATGGTAAGTTATATTAAAAATGAAACAATAATTTTATTATTTAGTAATTTATATAGATAAAACTAAAATATTTATAATTGGAGTGATTATATATGAAAATAAAGGAATTTTCGCATAATGCTATAGATGGAACTTCATTATTTTTTAGAGAATGGCTACCTGATGGAAATGTAAAAGCTGTTGTATGCATTGTTCATGGGCTAGGCGACCATAGTAACTGGTATAAAGGGCTAGTTGATTATTTTAACAAAAATAATTTTGCAGTGTTAGCCTTTGATCTTAGAGGACATGGTAAATCTGAAGGAAAAAGAGGACATACTCCTTCTTACGAAGCATTTATGAGTGACATTGACATATTAGTAAACGTAGCAAAAAAAGATTTTAATAATTTACCTATATTCTTCTATGGTCATAGTTTTGGCGGTAACCTAACAATAAATTATGTATTAAGACGTAGACCAAATCTATCTGGTGTAATAATAAGTAGTCCTTGGCTTAGTCTTTATTCTAATCCACCAAAACCAAAGCTTTATTCTACATTCTTACTTAATAAAATATGGCCTTCATTTTTGGTAGATAATATAGTTAATGAAGCTGCATTATCTCATAATCCAGAAATCATCCAGGCTTATTCAAAAGACCCATTAACTCACAGTTGTATTTCCGCTAGACTTTTTACCACTGCTTATAAGGCAGGATTATGGGCTATTGATCATGCATCAAATTTCAATGTGCCTATACTATTAATCCACGGTGATTCAGATAAGATAACTTCACCTAATGCAACTAAAACTTTTGCTAAAAGAGTTCCCAAAAACTTATGTACTCTTAAAATTTATGATGGTTTATATCATTCTCTGCACAATGAATTATGCAATAAGAAAATATTTTCTAATATAGGAGAATGGATAAATACAAAAACTATTTTGTCCGATAATGAAAAATATTCTCAACAATTATAAATATAATACATCGAATATATTATATTTATAATTGTATTTTCTTGCATAGTAAAAATACATATGATAAAGTTCTGTTAAAAATATGAATAAATAATAAAAACTTTTCACATATAAATTTTTACTATGTCAATATGATATAATTTATACAATATAACAGAAAATTCTGTCATAATTTTTTAAATTACTTTATTTGGTATAAATAAATAATAATAAATACAAAACTATTATTTAATTAAAATGCAGGAGGAGATTACTTTGAGAAAAGAGCTAGAAAATGTCATAGAAAATGTATCAAAGGTTGTAATTGGCAAAGAACTAGCAATTTTAGATATATTGAAGGCAATTTTAGCAGGAGGACATGTTCTCATAGAGGATGTTCCTGGTGTTGGAAAAACTATATTAGTAAAAGCTTTAAGTAAAAGCTTGGACTTAAATTTTAATAGGATTCAATTTACACCAGATATATCGCCTTCTGATATACTGGGGGTTTCCATTTATAATCCCCAAAATTATGAATTTAACTTTAAAAAAGGACCAATTTTTGCGAATATGATTTTGGCAGATGAACTAAATAGGACTTCTCCTAAAACTCAAAGTGCATTAATTGAAGTAATGGAAGAAAAACAAGTTACTGATGGAAATAATACTTATCAATTAGAAGCACCCTTTATAGTAATGGCTACAGAAAATCCTTTAGAATATTCCGGTACTTTTCCTCTACCTGAAGCAGTACTTGACAGATTTATAATTAAACTATCTTTAGGATATCCTACAAAAGATGAGGAAATAAAAATGCTTTCTACCCATAAAAGGGAAAATCCATTGAACAGTATCCTTCCAGTTATGACACTTTCTGAACTAAAACAACATCAAAGAGAAGTTACAAATGTAAATGTAAGTAGTGGAATATATGAGTTTATTGTTAACATTGTCAATAAAACAAGATGCTGTACTGAATTATTTTTAGGAGCCTCTCCAAGAACCTCTATTGCATTATTAAAAATATCACAGGCAACTGCATACATATATGGCCGAAACTATGTAATACCAGATGATGTTAAAGAAAATATAAAGAAAGTACTTTCCCATAGAGTAATACTATCAAAAGAAGAAAAATTCAATGGTACTGACATTTCTAGCATTATAGATAACATTATGAAAGAAATATCAGTACCCGATATTAATTATGCATGATAAAATTTAAGCTCTCATTTATACTTACTTTAGCATTACTAATTGGAGCTCATTATTTTTATGGGAAAGAAATAGTTAATTCTTTACTTTTAGTGTTTTTATCAATGTTTCTAATTGCATTGCTATCATTACTTTTCTTAAAACGCCATATAACAGTACATTTAAATTCAGAAGACAAAAAATTTTTTACAGGTGAAAACTTAAAGATTTATTTATATATACATAATAAAAGTTTGTTCATATATTCTTGTGTAAATTTTTTATCTAATTTTATTGATAAAAAAGATATTTCAAATAAAAGTTTTAGTTTATTGCCATTTAAAAAGCTTAAAATGGAATTAAATTTTGAATTGACTACTAGAGGTATTTACAACTTTAAAAATTACTTATTGGAAGTACAGGACATGTTTTTAATATTCTCAAAAAAATTAAATTTTAATAATGGCCTCACTATAATCATATATCCAAAGGATATTGAATTACCTTTAGGAATTGAAAAGCTTATAGATAGTGTTATTAATTCTTCCAAAGACAACATAAATTTCTATACTCCAGATGACTATTCACACATTGATAAATATATACTAGGCGATAATTTTAAGAACATACATTGGAAAATAAGTGCTAAAACAAATACTTTATATACAAAAAGATTTGATGCCCTAAAAAAACAAGACATTCAAATTTATATGGATATGAATAACTGTTCACTATTACCAGACACTTTTAATAATATAACAGATGAAAATTTAATTTCTTTTTCTTTGTCCATAATAAAATATTTATTGCAAAAAAATGAAAGTATATGTTTAAATATTGAAAATTCAAATAGCTCTATTTTTCAGCTGCAGAGTATAGATGATTATAATTCTATTGTATCTTATTATTTAAAACATAAGAGTACAGGGGAAATTAATTTTTTTAATAAAGTTTTAGAAAAAACATTGGGAAATATTCAGGATTGTAAATTTCTCTTTATTATAACTTATACAATATTACCACATGATTTAAAAATAATTTCCAAAATAGCAGCTAATCATGATAGCTTAATTATTTTTACTCTTTTAAATGTTCCCTATAAAACAAAAGATTTACTATCCAATATTAGTGTAAAGGTAGTAACATTATCCATTTAAAGGAAGTGATATATTGAAAAAAGCTTATATTCCCCTAGCCATACTAAATGTTTTACTGCCTATTATACTAATTAATAAAGCTTATATTATTACAAATATCTCCTACAAGAACATA
>NZ_BAEV01000086.1 GCF_000246895.1 Clostridium arbusti SL206
ATAAGTCTATTTATCATTTTGCCTAGATCATATACTTTTAAATTCATTACAATACTATCCAAATCTACAATATAGTATTCATCATCTTTTTTTATTATATTTTGATAATAATAACTATCATGACATATGGTTTTATTTTCATGATTCAAAGATTTATAATAGGAAGACTTATTTAATAAATTGAGAGCAAAAATGCCTCGTGTATAAAAATAATCTATATTTTCTTCATATAGTTCATCAAATTCATCTTTAAATCTCTTATAACCTATAAATTCTTTGAAATTTTTTAAGTCATTAAGATACTTTATAAAAATTTTATCCCAGTTTTTACTGTTATCCCTTATATATAATTTACTTTTATCTATTTTAGTAGTAGCTAAATGGAATTTTCCCAATAGTTTAGCACAATTAACAGCTTCATCTAGTTTTTTCATTTTGCATTCCTTACCATCTATCCATTGAATAAGATAAAAAATAAATCCCTTATATTTTACAAAAAACTTATTATCTTTTGTCTTTATATAATTAGGTACATTTTTAAAATTATTTTTTTTAAGTTCATCTACAAGAATACTGCCATTTATAGGTTTAAATTTACCGTGCCTCATCTTTTTTAAGCATAAAAGTTCTTCTTCAGTTTCTATTTTATAAACGCTTCTTACTTTTTGTATACCATTAATGTTTATATCATATTTGTTCATCACATTTTTTATCATGCTTATCTCATAATCTGTTAAATCATTGGTAGTATTGAAGTTTTTAATTAATTCCATAAAACTCCTCCTATACTCTCAATGATAAAATATACTATTTAAAAGTAAAAATTATTACAAAAAATAAAATAGATGTATTACTCTGTAATACATCTATAAAAATATTTAACCTGACTAACTTGGCGTAAGTCTCCCACGCACTCTGTGAAAGTGATTCGCACCAAATTAAAATTTGGGCTCTCTACTTTTCTTCAAGTGGGAGTTCGACGCCGAGTAAGCCATGCGTTTGCAGTTCTAAAATTCAGGTGGGGTAAAAGAATCCTCACCTGAATTTTAGAACTTGCTTCAATTAGTCAACTGTTTCTTCAACTTCTTTTATACTAAGTCCTATCTTTTTATCTTCTTTATTTACATCAAGTATTTTAGCTTTGACTTCTTCTCCTATATTTAACACATCTGAAGGTTTTGCAATTCTCTTATGGCTTATCTCAGATATATGTACAAGAGCATCTACACCTGGTTCCAATTCAATAA
Organism: Clostridium arbusti SL206; assembly: GCF_000246895.1. Lineage (GTDB taxonomy): Bacteria > Bacillota > Clostridia > Clostridiales > Clostridiaceae > Clostridium_I > Clostridium_I arbusti. The sequence continues at coordinate 1,248 of NZ_BAEV01000086.1, forward strand.
AAGCACCAAATGTTGCAAAGCGTACAACTTTACCTAATACTACTGATCCAACAGGATATTTTTCTTCAACATTAGTCCAAGGATCTTCAACTAGTTTTTTTAGGCTAAGAGATAATTTCTTGTTTTCTTTATCTACATCTAATATATATACTTTTACTTTTTCATTTACTTTTAATACATCAGAAGGTTTTTCTATTCTTCCCCAAGATATTTCAGATACGTGTAAAAGTCCATCAACTCCATTTACATCAATAAATGCGCCAAAGTTTGTTAATCTCTTTACTTCACCTTCTACTATTTGATCCTTTTCTAGAGACTCCCAAGTTTTTTCTTCTTCTTTTTGTTTAATAGATTTTAATAATTCTCTTCTTGACCCTACTATCCTAGTAGTATTTCTTCTTTTTGAGAATTCAATTATATTAATTTCTATTTCTTTTCCTTTATATACATCTAAATCATCCACATGATAAAGTTCTATATGTGAGGCTGGAATAAATACTCTTACACCTTTATATCTTGATACAAGTCCACCATTAACAGATTCTTTTATTGTTACTTTTATAGAAGATTTATTTTCGAAGGCTTCTTTTACAGCATTAAGTCCTTCATCTCTTTCAAGTTCACTTCTTGAAAGAACAACATAGTTGTCTTCATTTTTTAATTTAATTACCTTAGTTTCAATTTCTTGTCCTACAGTAAATAAATCAGTTAATTTTACAGATTGATCCCTTGTAACCTCACTCAAAGGAAGAATACCATCATTTTTATATCCAATGTTTAAAAATGCTTCCTTTTCGCTAATTTGTATTATTTCACCCTTTACTAATGCACCTACATATACTTTCTTTTCATTTTCATCCATCATTCTAATTACTTCATTCATACCTTCTACATTTTGTTCATCACTCATTTTATTCATTGCCTCCTTTATAATCCAATCTGGTGTTGAAGCTCCTGCTGCAACGCCTATTCTAATATTATCTTTTCCTTTATATAATTCATCAGGTATTTCACCTGAATTTTCTACATGTATTGTATTTTCACAATTACTTTTACATATTTCATAGAGTTTAGTAGTATTTGAACTATGATGACCTCCAATTACCACCATAGCATCTGAAATTTTTGCTAATTCCTCTGCCTTTTTTTGTCTTCTCTCTGTAGCACTACATATAGTATTAAAAGTCACTATATCTTTAGATTTTTTTAATAGTATAGATAGTACCTTTTCCCAGTTTTCCTGTTTTTCTGTAGTTTGTGCTACTAAACATATCTTTCCATAAACATCATCTAAATTTTCACCGAATTTAGATATTATAGCCTTATTACCACACCAGCCATTTATACCTATTATCTCTGGATGTTCTTTGTCTCCAACAATTACAATTTTATATCCATCTTCACTATATTTTTTCACTTTTTCATGTATTTTAGATACAAATGGGCAAGTAGCATTTACAATAGACAATTCTTTTTCTTCCAATAATTTTATTATATCAGGAGAAACTCCATGAGATCTTATTATTATAGTATCTGTTTTATTTAATAAATCTACATCTTTAATATCTATAGCATGAATATTATTATCTTTTAAATATTTTACTACATCATTATTATGAATTAACTGCCCTAAAGTATAAATTTTATTCTTCTTTTCTTTTTCTATACTTATTGCTATATCAACTGCTCTTTTTACACCAAAACAAAAACCTGCACTTTTTGCTAAAATAATTTTTTTCATATAAAAACCACCTCAGAATTACTCTAAAGCTTCACAAATGTCTTTCTTTATACAATTAATTATAAAGTCCACTACCTCATCTATAGACATATTAGAAGAGTCTATTACTATGGCATCTTCAGCTTTAGTTAAAGGATTTACTTTTCTATTAGAATCTATATAATCCCTTTTAATTATATCACTAAGTATTTTTTCGTAATCTACAGTTATGCCTCTACTTATTAATTCTTCAAATCTTCTCTTTGCACGTTTTTCAGGTGATGCAGTCAAATAGAACTTAAAAGCTGCATCCTTCAAAACTACCGTTCCAATATCTCTGCCATCCATAACTACATCATATTTTTCAGACATGTTCCTTTGAAGTCTTACTAGTCTTTCTCTTATTTCAGGAATAGCAGCATAATTTGACACCTGCTTGCTTATATCTGGCATATTTACTTTATCACTTAAATCCTCATTATTGACAATAATTTTATCATTATAAAAATGCATTTCTAATGAGTCAGCTAATGTACACAATTTTTCAATTTCCACATAGGATATATTACTTCTAATAGCAAGTACAGTTATAGCTCGATACATTGCTCCTGTATTTATATACATAAGCTTAAACTTTTCTCCTACTATTTTTGCTATGGTACTTTTACCTGCCCCAGCAGGACCATCTATGGCTACAGACAATCTCAATTAAAATCCGCCTTTCTTGCACAAAAGTTTACTTCTTAGAATTATATTCTATAAAAAATTTTAAAATCCTTTAAACTTATAATAAATTTATATAAATATTATTTTACTTTCCTAATAATAAAAATTAAACTATATTATTTTTATTTATGACTAATCTATACTCTTTCCTGCCAAGTATCCTGTTGAGAAAGCTATTTGTATATTATATCCACCAGTATATGCATCCACATCCATTACTTCTCCTGCAAAAGATAAATTATTTATAAATTTTGATTTCATAGTAGAAGGATCTATCTCTTTTACATCTACGCCACCGGAAGTAACTATAGCTTCTTTAATATCTCGAAGTCCTTTAACATTTAGGGTAAAATTTTGTATAATATCAACAATTTTTCTTCTCTCATCTTTAGTTATAGAATTTACCTTTTTATTTTCATCTATACCAGAAAGATTCACAATAGTACTAATTAATTTTTGAGGAAGCAGGTCATTTAAAGAGTTTTTAAAATCTTTATTTGAAAACTTTATAAAATCTTTTTGTATTCTCTTATCTAATTCTTCACTTTTTAATGCTGGTTTTAAATTTATTACAGCTAACATATTAGCTTTTTCATTAACTACCCTACTAGCCTTTAATACTATAGGACCAGATATTCCATAATGAGTAAATAACATTTCTCCAAACTCCCTATACACTACTTTATTTTTATTTTTAATAAGCAGTTCTACATTTTTAAGAGAAAGTCCCTGGAGATCTTTTATCCAAGATTCCTTTAGTTCTATAGGCACTAATGATGGTTTGATTTTTGTGATATTGTGACCAACTTTTTTTGCAAAATTTAATCCGTCTCCAGTAGAACCCGTTTGTGGGTAGGAAAGTCCTCCAGTACATATTATAAAATGATCCCCTTTAATTATTTTTCCATCTTCTGTTACTAAACTTTTTATAGTATCATTTTCTATATTAATATTGCTTATACGTGAATTTAACATAACTTCTACGTTTTTATTTTCTAAAGCTCTTCTTAAAGCATTTATTACATCAGAGGATTTATCAGACTTAGGGAAGAGTCTATCTCCTCTTTCAACTTTTAAACTGACTCCCATTTCTTCGAAAAAATCTATAGTATTAACATTACTATATGTATATAAAGAACTATATAAAAATTCTGGATTTCCAGGTATGAAATCAAAGAAATCACTTATATCCTTATTATTAGTTACATTACATCTTCCCTTGCCTGTAATGTATAATTTTTTCCCTAATTTCTCATTTCTCTCTATTAATGTAACTTTGTTTTTGTCAGCCGCTGAAACAGCAGCCATAATACCTGCAGGTCCGCCTCCAACAACTATAACTTTTTTCAAAAAATCACTCCTTTGCAAAATAAAAAAGTAGGTTTTTCCTACTTTTCCTCATTTCCCTTGAATGAATAAACTTGATATTCTTTCCATATGTTTTCAAGATCCTCAAATGTACGAGATATTTTCTCCTTTTCTCTAAGACCTACAGCTACGATTAAAGCATTTATTACACTCAAAGGTGCTACTAAAGAATCTACAAAAGATGCCATATTACTTTGAGCTATAAGAGTATAATCAGCTTTAGTAGCTAAAGGTGAAAGTAAACTATCCGTTATTGCTACAACTTTTGTACCCCTACTTTGTGCATAGTTAAGAGCTTCTATAGTTCTTATAGCATATCTTGGAAAACCTATCCCTATTACTAGATCTTCATCAGATATATTTATTAATTGCTCAAATATATCACTCATACCATATGCAACTATATTAACATTATCTAAAATTAAATTTAAATAAAATCCAAGGAATTCAGATAATGCAGTAGAGCTTCTAAGACCTATTATGTATATTTTCCTAGCTGCAAAAATACAATTAACTACTTCTTCAAAAGCGCGATGATTTATTTTTTCTAAAGTAGTTCTTATATTTTCCATGTCAGATTTCAAAACACCTTTTAGTGCATTTTCTTCACTTATAAAATTATTTGAAAGTTCCAGTCTCTGGACTGTCGTCAATTTATTTTTTATCAATTCCTGTAAAGCTTTCTGGAGCTTCGGATAACCACTAAATCCTAGTTCGTTAGCAAATCTTACTACAGTGGATTCACTTACTCCAACGCTAATTCCTAATTTTGCTGCTGTCATAAATGCAGCTTTATCATAATGCTTTAATATGTACTCAGCTATTAATTTCTGGCCTTTACTAAGTCTTTGAAATTTTAACTGAATAGTTCTCATCAAGTCTTGCTTGCTATTTTCAGTACTATTATCCATATAAATCAGCCCTTTCTCCAAAATGAAGACTCAAGTAAAATATTCACTTAATTTTATCATCAAATCACAAACTTATCAATGATGTATTCATTTTCAATGCAAATCCGCCAAAAAGTAATTCATTTATCTAAAATTTTAGACAAATGAATTACAAATTTTTAAGATATTGTATTTCTGTATCATTTAAATATCTCCACTGGCCTTTTTTTAAATCTGAACTTAAAATTATTTCACCAACAGATATTCTTCTCAATGTAATAACGGGATGCATTATAGCCTTGCACATTCTTCTTATCTGCCTTTTTTTGCCTTCATGTATTGTTATTTTTACTCTGCATTCATCTCTATTACTATCAATAATCTTAAAATTCGCTGGTGCAGTAATATAATTTCCTATATCAATGCCAATGCAAAACTTTTTTATTTCTTCTTTTGAAGGTACACCTTTTATAGTTGCCTCGTAAACTTTATTTATTTTTTTCCCTGGATGTATTACTTTATTATATACATCACCATCATTAGTCATAATTAAAAGTCCCGAAGTATCATAATCCAATCTTCCTATAGGAAAAATTCTCTCCTTTACCTTTACTAAATCAAGAACTGTCTTTCTACCTCTTTCATCTTTTAATGTAGATAAATATCCTTCTGCTTTATTTAGCATTATATAAATCTTATTTTCTTCAAGGAAGATCTTAGTGTTATCAACTAAAACCTCATCTAAATTTATATCTATTTTAATTCCCAATTCATTAACTACATTACCATTAACCTTTACTCTTCCAGCCTCTATTATTCTCTCACAGCTTCTTCTTGATGCTACTCCACAGCTAGCCATAAATTTTTGCAATCTTTCTTCCATATTAATCACCTATTAACTAATTTAAATTATTTATATACTTTTATCAAATTATAAATTTACATAATGAATTATATATTTTATATAGATTAAAATCAAATAATTTGTATAAAAATTCATTTGTTTTGTTATTTCTATATTATAATTATACATTATTTTCATATAAACATACTGTATAGTGAAGTTTTATTTTGTTAACAATAATGTTGAGGTGATAATTTATGATAAGAACTATAGGCGTAGAAAAAGGATTAAGTAACGTAGAAAGTTTTTTAAAAAGCAGAGGCTATAACATTAAAGAATTTGAAAACAATGAGCTAAATGATAAAAAGTTTCTTAACGGTGTTGACTTTATAGTCTCCACTGGACAAGACGACAATTTCATTGGAATTGAGAATTCTTCCACAAAAGTTCCAATTATTTCAGCAGAGGGAAGAACTCCAGAAAACATAGAAAAACAAATAATAAGAGAAAGATAGAAGTTTTCAATTATTATTTAGAAAATTATACTTCATACTAGTAACATCTAATAAGGCTTAATGAGTATTTTATGAATACTTGTTAAGCCTTATCTATGTATATAAAATAAGTTTAGTAAATATAATTATAATATTGTTATTATTTTCTATGAATGATAAAATAAAGTTATATAATGTATATTAGGAGGGGCTTAAAATGAGCAAGAAAATTAAAAATTTGAATGAACTCAAAGACGCCACTATTGATGCTTCTAAAATTACTGCTAAAAAGGTAATAGATGCATCCGAAGTAGCTAAGGAAAACTTGCACAAGAACTTCAATGACTTAAAAGGTGTTACTATTGATGTTTCAAAATCTACTGCCCAAAAAGTAATTACTGCTTCTGAAAATGCAAAGAAAACATTTACTAAAACTTCTGGTGATCTAGCAAAAGTAGTTAATATAAAATCTATTAAAGAAAATATTGAACCACCTTTGAATAAATCTAAGGGAAACATACAAAAAAACTTCACTGATTTAAGGGATGCTACTATTGATGCTTCTAAAGTTACAGCTCAAAGGGTAATAACTGCTTCTGAGGAACTAGTAAACTCAGTTAAAAGCAATCTTAATAAACCTAAATCCTTTAGTAAAGCTCTCTATATACAACATTTTGGTAAAGAAGTAAGTGAAGACTATTTGTTAAAGCAATTTAAATTAAAGTGGGCTGAGACTTACAAATTATCAGATGTTAAAGACTTGAAAATATACTATAAAGTCGAAGAAAATACTGCTTACTATTTAGTAAATAATGAAACTACTATATCAATAAAATTTATATAATTCATGCATAATTAAAAATTTGCATCATAAAATTATTGAAATTTAATAATTTTATGATGCTTTTGTTTTAGGCATATTCAAATAAATAACTAGTCAGTATGCTAGTCTATTTTGAATCCTACTACGTCAACAGAACCCTCAGATAGCTAACTATCTGAAGAACCTATTTCCTTGTAGGCTTCAAAATAGACGTCGCATCTTTGACTTACTATTTATTTTCATATGCATTATTTAAGTACTTTATTTTAGAATTACGATTAAATTGTTTAGAAATTAATGATTATTATATTGCTTTTGTTCTCTTTAAATAAATGTATAATTTTGATAAGGCCTCTTGAATTATGCCATCATTTTCAAAAGCATGTAAGCCACTGAATATTAACATCTTTTCAGCTTTATTCCCAATTTTATTTACTAAAACCGCATCATATTTTGAAAGCAGACTTATCCTTCCAATTAATTGAGAATCATCATGTCCTCCTCCAGAGCATGAGCCACTTCCACAGCTACCTTGAGAACCACTACCACAGCCTCCACCAAAACTTCCACTGTTAGTCCTATCTAAACTACGTACTTTTTTTGAACTATATTTTTTACTTTCATTGATTATGTCTTCTTCCTTAATATCAAATGTTTCAGCATACTGGTTAGTTCCATCTTCAAAAACTTCAAATACATAAAATTTATTTCCACTCCCAAAATGTTGATTAATAACCTTTCCATCACTGCTTCCTACAGCAATTTTAATAGACATAAATAATTCCTCCTTAAAATAATATATATTAGAACCTAATTTTTCATTTATAATTCCAATGAAAAATTACCGAATTTACATATTTCATGAGATCATATAAAAATAGATAGAGATGCTACTCCAACATCTCTATCCATTTTAAATTACGCGTTAAGTCATGTTTTCTTAAAAATATTATTTATTATTGTATTTAGGCACATTCAAATAAATAACTAGTCAGTATGCTAGTCTATTTTGAATCCCAACGCGTCAACAGAACCCTAAGATAGCTCACTATCTTAGGAACCTAGTTCCTTGTTGACTTCAAAATATACGTCGCATCTTTGTCTTGTTATTTATTTTCATATGCCTTAACCTTTTTCTAATTCATTAGTTTATATAGATATAGCGTTAACTCTTTGATTGAAATTCTTATTACTTAAAATAGAAGAGTAAATTTCTTCAATAAGATTTAATCCCCCAGTATAACCAATATAAGTTTTATTTACAATTAGTTTATCTAAAATTGGATTACTTATATAAACTACTGGTGCATTTAAATCTTCAGATAACTTATCTTCCCAGGTGCTTCCTAAAATGAGGGTTTTTCTGGGAATATTTACATCATTTCTTATTATTTTTTCTATAGCTCCCCCATCAGTTTCAAAAAATACCTTTCCTTTATATTCCTCATGAATTCCTTCAAATATATTTGTAACATTATCTTTATATTTTTCTGGAACATTATCTATTAAAAAAGCACCCTTAGGAACATATCCTAATTCATTAATCAGGAAATTACTCGCACCTATTGCATAAGCAGAATCAGCAATAGTATACAATTCAAAAGGTAATCCTGCCCTTCCTTCAGCTATAAAGTCACCAATATCCAAAAAGTATTTATAAAATGAAAATTCCTCTTCCTTTATTACTTGTTCAACCTTATCTTTATCAAGATTTGCAAACTCTCCAACAGTTCTTAAAAATTTACTAGTTGCAACAGCTCCAACAGGTAACTCTTGATAATGAAGAAATTTAGTTCCAAATTTTCTTTCAAGAAGTTTTGCCGCCTTTAATCCAACCCATGGGTTTAGCACTAAATTAAATTCTGCATTAGGAATATCCTTCCACTCTTCAACACCTTTACTCTCATACCCAAAAAGTATATTTACTTCTAAGCCTATAGCAGTTAAAATTCTTTTTATTTCCTTTAAATCACCTCTCCAAAATGGATCTTGATTTGGAACAACTGAAAATACATTTACTAAGACCTTTCTAACCTTCGGCTTAACATCTCCTATATATTGTTCAATTATGCTTTTTATTACAAGCTCATGACCTACGTAGTTACTTCCTTTAAAGCCTGCTGTTTCTGCATTAATAACTGATTTTCCTTCTCTTTGATATTTGCTAGCTATAGATATAACATCATCTCCAACTATATCTGCTGTACATCCTGTCAAAACCACAAATAATTTGCCCTTAAGTACCTTTAATGCACCATCAATTGTTTCATCAAGTTTCTTCTCTCCACCAAAAACTATATCCTTTTCTGATGAATTTGTACAAGGTATGTGGGTTCCTCCAAAATCACTTTCACCTTGATAACCTGCTGATGTTGTTAAAGCTAATGAAACTTTGTTACTGCAACCAGGCCCACAGTGTAAAACTGGTACTACTCCTCTTATTGCAAGAACCGTATGTTGTGCTCCTATTGCACAAGTATATCTTGGCTGTTCAATTACGTTACCCAAGTTTTTTCCCTCCCTTTGCAAATGTAAATGAGTCCTGCTTTGACCACCAATCCGTATATGGTGACTCAAAATGTTTAGCTAATGTTTCAACATATTTTTGGGTTTTTATTGCCTCATAAACTTTTTCTCCTAAAGCAATTACTCCATCATAACCTATTATCATGTTTGGATCAGCTAAATGAAAAGCTGGTATGCCTAATTTATTAATTACTACTGCAATTCCTGGATGCCTTACAAGTACAAAATCGGGTTTAAATTCTTTTAGTATATTTGTAAATTGATAAGGCTGCTTATTAGTTACACAATAATTTTCAACATCTCCAATATGCTTTAGCATGTTCCCTACTGTATTAAGTTCTTGATAATCATTATCATAAGCTTGGTCGTGGTGGAAAGCTACCGCTCCTATTACTTCAAGTCCTAGGGAATCAGCAACACTTACATAGCTTTGAACAATTGCATCTCCAGCCATAATATATATTTTCTTTCCTTTTAGCTTTGCTCTAAGATCGTCCAATTTAGGCTTAATTTTCTCATGTTCTTGCTTTATTACTTCTTCAACTCTTTCTTCCTTATTTGTCATTCTCCCTATTTCTCTTAACCATTCATCAGTCCATTTTATCCCTGTTGGAACAGGTGCCCTAACCTCAGGTACATCAAATTCACTTTCTAAAGCTGCTGCCACATATGAAGCTAAAGTTTCACATATGTTTGCTGTTGCCACTGCATCTGATATATTCTCAATTTCTTCAATAGTCGAAAATGGGAACAAATATCTTGGTTTTAAATCAAGTTTTCCTAATAAATCATCAAATACGTGAGCTCCCTGAAAATTAATAATATTTATATAATTAGTCTTTTTACTAGATTTCTTAACTATCTTTCTTAATATTGCATGCCCAGATGCATCAAAACCAGTTGTCCAAACTTTAGATTTAAATCCTTCGCAATAAACAGGTACAACATTAATACCCGTTTCTTTACTTAAATTATCTGTTAAACTTTCTAAATCTTCTCCAATAATTCCTGAAGCACAGGAGGCAGTTACAAATACTACCTTTGGATTAAATCTTTCTTTTGCAAGCAGCACAGCTTCTCTTAATTTACTTGATCCACCATATATAGTATCTTTTTCTTCAAGATTTGTACTTATGGCTTTAAAATTTCCAATATCTATTCCTCTCAATGCAGATCCTCTTCTAATATTATTCTGTGCCGTAGCGAAATCTGATGCACAGCCAATTGGTGCATGATTTATAACTACGGACCCAATAATATTTGATACAATTCCAAAAGCACAGGAAGATGAACAAGCTCCACACTGGCTAAAACTTCTTTCCTGTGATTTTATACTACGCTCTAGAGATTTTTCATAAATATCTTGTGCAGAGCCATTATAGGATATAATTGCCCCTAATCTCTTATCTCTTATATCCAGTTCTGGTAAATTTAGATTTATTGCCATTTAAACCACCTCTTCATTTTTTATTAATTCCTTGTTATAACCCTCTAATATTTACATTAGGCATCTGAAAATAAATAAGAAGTCAAAGATGCGACGAATATTTTGAATCCAACAAGGAAACAGGTTCTGATGATAGTTTGACTATCAGAGGGTTCTGTTGACGCAGTAGGATTTAAAATAGGCTAGCATACTGACTTAGTTATTTTTTGAAGATGCCTTAAATCAACTGTAATCTTCAAAGTATTTTGTTAGTTCTCTGCAAAGTAGAATATAATCTCATGATTAACACATTCTTTTTTCTAATATTATTGCAAGTTTCTAAATAATATAAAATGATCATGTAATTAAAGGTTAAAAATTAATTACATGCAAAAAGGAGCACAAAATTCAATAAAGAATATTTGTCCTCCGGTTTTCCAGTTAGAAAATAATCATTTCTATATTTTTTAAGCAATAGCACTATGTAGTAAGCTGTTAATTTATATCCATGTTTGCATATATGTTTTATATGATTTTCAGTTTATCTTATTGCTTATCTATTGTCAAGGGTTTTTTAATTTTATTTCATTGCCCATTATTATATCATATATAAAAAAATAAGTTACTACTAATTAACCTGCATTAGTAACACAAATTCCCTCATATAAATATGCTATTATAAAGGTCTTTATTTATCATTTTGGAGGTCAAAATATGAACTACGAAATAAAAGATTGTATTGATGCTGGAACAGAATACTGCCCTTGTCATCTTGCTGAAACAGGTGATTGTTTGCTTTGTTCTCATTTACAAGGGAAAAATTTTTGCGACTGTACAAATTGGAAAGGAGTTTGTATATATCAGGAATATGCCTGGAATGGAAACCATGCAAAACAACTAAGAAAGGTCTCTTTATGTAAAATACTAAAAAAAGAAGAATTAACTAAAAATGTTGTTTGCTATACCATAAATGCTAGGCATAAACTTGTTCAAGAACTATCACATCCTGGTAGCTTTGTTTTTGCAAGAAATCCTAAAAGCAATGGATACTTTGATGCCCCTATCTCGGTAATGGATACAGATGTAAATGAAAACATTATAAAACTAGTTATAGAGTCAAAGGGAATAAAAACTAAGACTATTGATATGCTTAAAGAAAATGATAACATAGCCATTAGAGGTCCCTATTGGAATGGAGTCCTTGGTTTAAAAAATATATATCAGAGTAAGGATAGAACTTCCCTACTTATTGCTAGAGGTATAGGTATGGCACCTATGATACCAGTAATGAAAAAACTTTATAGTAATGGTAATAAAATAATTGCAGTAATTGATAAATCTAGTTTTAAGGATATATTTATAAAAGAACAGCTAAATTTATGTGATGCTACGCTAATTGAATGCAATGTTTTAGAAAGTAATGGCACTCTTTCTAATGAGCTAAAAGATATTATAAAAAAATATGAAAAAGATGTGAATTTAATATACTGTGCAGGTCCAGATATATTCATAAGTAACATTCTTAATGAAACCAATGATAATATTAAAATTGCATGCTGTAATAACGCAAGAATGTGCTGTGGTGAAGGTATCTGTGGTACTTGCAGCACAAGATATGATGGTGATGTTGTAAAAAGATTATGTAAATTACAAATTGATCCTAAATTTATATTTAAGGATAGAAGATCATTATAGTTGAAATATAATTTTTATCAATTTGGGGAGGCTTATTTTATATGAAAGTTATAATTATTGGTGGCGGTTGGTCTGGCTGTGCAGCAGCTATTACAGCTAAAAAATCTGGTGCTGAAGTTGAACTATATGAAAAAACCGATATGCTATTGGGGCTTGGTAATGTTGGTGGCATAATGAGAAACAACGGTAGATTCACAGCTTCTGAAGAACTAATTGCCTTAGGAGCTGGCGATTTAATAAACATAACAGATAAAAATTCTAGACATAAGAATATTGATTTTCCAGGTCATAAACATGCTTGGCTTTATGATGTAAATAAAATAGAACCAGCAGTTCGTAAATATATTAAAGATTTAGGTATATCAATAAACTTAATAAATAGAGTAATTGATGTTAAAAAAACAGATAATAAAATAGAAGGAATTTACCTTTCAGATGGCAGTTATGTAACTGGAGATGTATTTATAGAAACTACTGGCTCTACTGGTCCTATGGGTAATTGCTTAAGATATGGTAATGGATGCTCTATGTGTGTACTCAGATGCCCTTCCTTTGGTCCAAGAGTAAGTATAAGTAGTAGAGCTGGTGTGGATGATATTCAAGGTGAAAGAGAAGATGGAAACCTTGGTGCTTTCAGTGGTTCTTGTAAACTGGCCAAGGAATCCCTAAGTGATTCAATAGTTAAACAATTAGATGAAAAAGGTGTAGTTATATTAAAAATTCCACCAGAAGATATAAATTTAGATAAACTTAAAATAAAAGTTTGTCAGCAGTATGCATTAAAGGAATTTGCAGAAAATGTAATTCTTTTGGATACTGGTCATGCAAAACTAATGACCACCTTCTATCCATTAGAGAAGCTGAGAAAAATACCTGGTCTTGAAGAAGTTAAATATATAGACCCCTATGCCGGTGGAAAGGGAAATTCTATTCGTTATTTATCTGTTGCTCCAAGAAATGATGACATGAGAGTAAAGGGAATAGATAATCTATTCTGCGGTGGAGAAAAAGGTGGATTATTTGTAGGTCATACAGAAGCTATATTAACAGGTAGCTTGGCTGGGCATAACGCTGTAAGAAGTACTTTGGGAATACCTCCTCTAATTCTACCTAGAGATTTAGCTACTGGAGATATTATAGCTTTTGCAAATCACATGATGATGGAAAAAGACGGTAGAAGAAAAAGGTATACCTTTGCAGGATCTGAATACTTTAAAAGAATGAATAAATTAGGTCTTTATAGTACTGATATAAATCAAATAAAAAGTAAAGTTGATAAGTTAAATCTAACTAATGTATTCAACGAAAAACTATTATAAAAAACTAAGTATATAAATTTATAAAGTTATGTAACATAAAGGAGTACTTATAAATAAGAATGGTACTCCTTCTTTTATACTTGTATAATAATGAGCTTTTTATAAAATTTATAGTAATTTATATTTTAATTCTACTTATTTTCATTATAATTAATAATATAGCAGTAAAATTTATTTAAAGGTAGGTGTTTTAATTTTGCTAGAATATAAAGATAAATCTTACATATGCCATTTAGATCTTGGATTTGAACAAATAAGAGGTAAATGGAAAGCTGTAATACTATGCCACTTATTTGAAGGACCAAAGAGATTTCTTGAACTTCAAAGAGTTACATGTGGAGTAAGTCAAAAAGTGTTAAATGACTCTTTAAAGCAGTTAGAGGAAGATAAACTTATAAGTAAACATATATATGCAGAAGTTCCTCCAAAAGTAGAATATTCATTAACCCAAAGAGGATTAGAATTAATTCCTGCTTTGAAAACTATTGAAAAATGGTCTAGGAAATATTTTTCTAATATATAAGGTATATAAATTAAAAAAAGAGATGTATAACAATATATAGATATCCATTGTTATACATCTCCTATCTATTTTACTACTAAAAATAATTATTAGCATATAATTTCTAGTAATTAGATAAAGCCACTCTCAACTTTAATGAGTATTTATTATTTTTGAAACATCCCCATCTAATTCCTATTAAAAAACCATTTTTTCATAGTTGAATTTTGTTTTACATTATTTTCAACCACTAAAGGTTCGGAATATATTAATTTATCATTTTCATAAACTTGAACTTTCCCAAGTTTATCTCCTTTGTTAACAGTTTTATTAATAGTTTTTGGCAATACACATTTAGTAGTATAATTTTTGTTATTTGCATAAGGTAATACTATATCATCATTTATTAATAATTTAAGGTTATTATTCTTATTTACTGGAATTTCTTTAATAAGTTGATCCTTTGAATATAATTTTTTGTAAGAATAATTATCTTTAACGTATTTATATATTTTTTCTGTTTCTCTCCACCTTGGTGTACAATTTAGTACTACAAAAATAACATCATGACCATCCATATTTACAGATGTAACTAAACATTTTCCAGCATTGCCAGTGTATCCTGTTTTAACTCCATTTGCGCCGGGTATTTGATATAATATCTTATTTATATTATGGTAGCTTCTCGTAAAATTCATTTCTTTAGCATCCACGTCTTTACAAGCAACTATATCATTAAAAATTTTATTTTCTTTAGCTTTTGCAGTTATTAAAGCTAAATCATAAGCTGTACAATAGTGATTTTCACTATCTAGTCCATGGGGAGATTCAAAATGAGAATTAAAAGCACCAATTTCAACTGCGTATTCATTCATTAATTTTAAAAATCCATCTACATTTTTACCTACATTTTCTGCTAAGGCGATAGCTGCATCATTACCGGATTTAAACATCAACCCATATAATAATTCTCTTTCAGTTACAATCTCCCCTTCCTTATATCCAACTGTTGATCCTCTAACACTTGCTGATACTTTGGATATAGTAACTTCTTTATCTAAATTTCCGTATTTTATAGTAACAAGAGCAGTCATTATTTTTGTTGTACTTGCCATAGGAATAATCATATCTGAATTTTTTTCATATAGTACAAGTTTAGATTTACTATCTAATGCTATTGCTGCTCTTGCATCTACATTTATTCCTTCTGCATACACATTGCAGGTTATCATATTTATTAAGCAAAAAGAAATTATGGAAATTATAATTCTATTAAGCTTTTTAAATTTCACTTTTACACCTTCTTTTCATATGTTATTGTTAATTTTTTAATTTATTATCTTTATTAAAATGTCTTAATTTATTATTTGTATAAAATTAAAATCTATCCGTTAAGTTTACTTTTTATCTAATTTACATAATATTTAATATGTAAATTAGATTGCATCATAATTATTTTGTTTCATATATTTACTACATATTTATAAAATTAGTTCATTTTGGTTATAATATGTAATATTAGTAATTTTGGAGGACTGAATGTGCATATTATAATAGCTCTTGTAATTATAACTATAATAATATTTTTTTCCTATACCAATACATTTTAAATTGCATTATTATAATAACAATTTACATTTATATATATACGGAAAGAAGTTAAGTTTCAAAAAAAAGAGTAACTAAAAACATAAAAAATGATATAAGAAGTAAAGACTATATTGGAATTATTAAAAAAATATA
>NZ_BAEV01000085.1 GCF_000246895.1 Clostridium arbusti SL206
GTGCGAATCACTTTCACAGAGTGCGTGGGAGTCTTACACCAGGTTAGTCAGGTTAAACTTCATTTTTATCACGTATTTCTACAAACTCCTCTATAGTTATGTTTCCATAACTTTTCAGTGCTTCTAAAATCTCCTCTTCATATATTATATCCATAACTCTTAGTTCTCCATCAAGAACTGTAAATATATTATATTTATTTTTTTCTGCAATGCTAAGTGCCTTCAGAAGGTCATTTTTATAATATATAGAAAAAGTTCTATTTTCTATATATCCTCTTCTAATAAATCTATATTTTTTCTTTATAATATCGCTCATAATTATATATGCTATCCTTTCCTTTTCTTTAAAAGAATATATCATTATATAAAGTGCTATAATTCCAAAGGATAAATTCATCTGTCCTTTAAAAAAGCAGTATATATAATATAGAATAAATATGCTACCGGTGCCCATACTAACTATAACAGTAATTAAATTTGCAGTTCTATATATTGTTTTTCGTGCAATCAAATCCCTTAATATTCTACCACCATCTAAAGGCAAAGCAGGCATTAGATTAAATATGCCAAGAGCAGCATTAGTTAAAAATAGAGAGTGAATAATAGCTTTGTTAAAGTATAAGCCTAATATATAAAAAATAACTGCCAGTACTATATTAAATATTGGTCCTGACAGTGAAATTATTAAATCTTCTTTAAATGATGCCTCTTCCAAATCATCTATTCTCAAAACTGCACCAAAAGGTAATACTTCAATATTACCACTTTTAAAGCCAAAACATCTTGCCACTAAATAGTGAGTAAATTCGTGTAAAATTACCATAGCAAAAGCTATTAACAGATTTCCATTAAAACCTATGAACACTAGTAAAACAATATATGGTATAAAAAACTTATTTATTTTAATCAAAGGATCACTCCAAGTTCATTGCTTACACTTATTATTTCTTTTCAGATACCTTATATATTTAAGTATTGTTGTGGATCAATGGTTTCTCCCATATATGTCAATTGAAAATATACACAAGGGGATATTACCTTGCCTGTATTCCCCGATTTTCCAATTACCTGACTTTTGTTAACCTTATCACCTTTTTTCACTTGAAATGAATCTAAATGAGCATATTTGCTTTCAATTCCACTACCATGGTCTATAACTAAATATTTTCCTAAAGTTTTATCCTCTCCAGTTTCTTTTATAAAGCCACTATAAGATGCCTTTATATCTGTATTTAAGGCAGTATCTATATCTATTCCCTTGTTAAATTCAATATCACCTGTAGTACTGTTTTTACTCTGTCCATAGGGCTCTATCACCTTTCCATTAACAGGCACTACAAAATTATGGCTTATATTCTGTTTTGTAGTTTTACCTCCTGTAATATTAGTTCTAATATTTTCAATGAAATTTATTGATTTAGTTTGAAAATCTGTAACATTTCCATTTTTAATATTTTCAGCTATAGTATTTACATTTATATTCTTTACATAAACTAAAGCAGCTTTATAATCAAAATTCTCATTTACAATATTTTTAGAGTAATTGTATGCAGCCTTTGTCTGTGGATTAACATAAAACTTGCAGGTAAAGACAAATAGAAAAAGAATTAAAGTACCTATAAGTTGTATTTCAAAGGTTCTTATAAGTCTTTTCTTATTGAAAAAAGGCCCTTGAATCTTTGATTGTCTACCATAAGGTAATTTATTTTGACCATATCCCCTTTTTGATAACGTGCTATAATAATTCTCATACTGGCTATTAAAGCTTCCCATATTTTCCTCCCAATTTATAATTCATTCAATAACATATATATTTATTTAATATTTATTTATGACAAAAAGGCTGCTCTAAATAAATAGAACAGCCTTTTTCACATTTTTTTATTTTTTAGTTTTCATTTTTCTTATGGGTATATTAGCCACAAGTGCTGGCGAATTCCCATCTTGTTCTTCAACTCTAGTAAGTTTGACTTCCACATCAGAATTATCTATCTCAACATATCTAGCTATAACATTCATTATTTCACCTTTTATAAGATCAAGAAGTTCCGGTGATAAATCAGCTCTATCATGAATCAATATTAATTTTAATCTCTCCTTGGCTACATCTTTTGAGGAAGGTTTGTTTGAAAAAAACTTAAATAAATCCATAACACAATCTCCTAACTACTTAAATTTGAATAACTTCTTTATAGCTGCCACAATTCCAGTTGATGTATCTTCATCTTCTAACGGAAGAAAGGGAACATTTTCTCCTGTTATTCTCTTTGCAATGTCTCTAAAAGCCTGTCCAGCTTTAGAATTGTTATTTAATACTATAGGTTCCCCTCTATTAGTTGAAATTGTTATATCTCTATCATTTGGAACAATCCCAATGAGCTTTATTGCCAAATTATCAATTATATCATTAATCCCAAGCATGTCGCCCTTTTTAATCATCTCAACATCAATTCTATTAACTATAAGCTTGTGATCATCTAAACCTCTAGCATCTAGCTTACCAATTACTCTGTCAGCATCTCTTACAGAAGTGACTTCAGGGTTTACTACAACAATTGCTCTATCAGCACCTATAACTGCATTTTCAAACCCCTGTTCAATACCTGCCGGACAATCAATCAATACATAATCATATTCTGTTTTTAATTCATTTACCAAAGTAAGCATTTGTTCAGCATTTACATCATTTTTATCTCTTGTTTGTGCAGTTGGAAGTAAGAATAGAGTTTCATACCTTTTATCCCTAATAAGTGCCTGTTTTAATCTACAGTTTTCTTCTACCACATCTAAAAGCGTAAAAACTATTCTATTTTCAAGACCCATTAAAACATCTAAGTTTCTAAGTCCTGTGTCTCCGTCCACCATCACTACTTTTTTACCCATAGCCGCAAGTGCTGTACCAATATTTGCTGTAGTTGTGGTTTTACCAACTCCACCTTTTCCCGATGTTATTACAATAGCTTCTCCCATTTAATTTACCTCCATTATATGAATTTATTAGGTGAATAAGGTTCTACAATTATAGTGTTTCCTTTTATCTTTGCCACCTCTGGATAATCAGGCTTTTCATCATTTTCTGGAGCCCTTGTCATTATATTTGCTATTTGTAAAACCTTAGGTTCTAGCTTAAATGCAGCTATTATTGACTTGTCATTACCATTTACTCCGGCATGGACATCCCCCTTAAGACTTCCAAGCACAATAATATTCCCTGCTGCAAAAATTTCTGAACCAGGATTTACATCACCTATTATAACTATATTTCCAGTATAGCTTATTACCTGACCACTTCTTACAGTTTTTCTAAGAAACTTAGTTCTTCCCTCATAAATGCCTGTAAAAATCTTACTTTCATTTTCTTCAATGTCCTCAAATATACAATCCTTTATAAGAAATTCTTGAAAAAGAATATCCTTTAATTTTCTAAGTTCTCTTTCACTTACAAATTTAAGTTGCATAGTAACTTTTAATGTGCAGCCTTTATAAAATCTTTTACCTCTTGAAAGCTTTTCTTCTAATTTTTCTAGCATATCACTAAAGTCTTTAAAGGCATTCATATCAATTAACACATTTAGGCCATCTTTATTTCCTTTTAGCACAATTTTGTCTTCACCCATAAATAATAAACCTCCAAAGGTTCTTAAGCTTCTGTTATACATTCAACACAATTTACTAAAAATCCTTCTTAATATGATAATTTTTTTAATAAATTCATTATATTTTAAAATACACCTAATTTCTTTATTAAATATTATAAAAGTTCTACTTAGGCATGTGAAAATAAATAACAAGTCAAAGATGCGACGTATATTTTGAATTATACAAGGAAACAGGTTCTGATGATAGTGGTGCTATCTGAGGGTTCTGCTGACGCAGTAGAATTCAAAATAGGCTAGCATACTGACTAGTTATTTATTTGAATGTGCCTTATATAAGAAAAGACTTAGCATGAAAATATACTGAATCTTCATGCTAAATCCTTTCGTTTAAATTATATATTCTTGTAATTACTTATCCTGTGGCCTTTTACTTAAATCAGTATTTATGTCAAACTTATAATTATCTTTAGTAAGCTGATCCTTAAAATACCCTTCATAAATTCCTCTTGCTACATTAGCTACTTCACTACCATAACCACCATCAAATATAACCACTGCTACTGCTATTTGTGGATCATTAGCAGGTGCATAACCTACAAACCATCCATAATCGGATCTACCAGTTTTATTCTGTATATCAGTATTAACCTGAGCTGTACCAGTTTTACCAGCGGTAGGAATATGGCTATTAAAATCTCCAAGAGCTGCTGATGCAGTACCATCTGCTCCTCCACCACCAGTAACCTGATTCATACCCTGCATAATTAAATTTTTGTTTTCAGGGCTAATGTCAACTTTATTTAATACTTCTGGCTTCGTTTGACTTAACACATTTCCATCTGCATCTGTTATTTTGTCTACAAGATGAACTTTATACCTAGTTCCTCCGTTTGCAAGGGTTGATACATAACTTGCCATTTGTAATGGAGTAAAAGCATTCATACCTTGACCTATAGATGCATTGTAAATATTGTATCCTAATCCTAAATCATCAATAGCAGCATTTATTTGACCACTTATAACACTTACAACATCACTAATTTCAGTATCACTAAAATTCTTTCCTTTATAATTAGAATCAGCACTTATTAACTGTTTAAGTAGTGGAGTATACAAATTGATATAATTTTTATTGCTGTCTTTCTTCCCACTCTTTATGGTATCCTTTATAGCTTTTTTTATATCATCCTTAATTTTTAAAACCTTTTTACTATCCGTTGTCCTATCATATAAATATATTGACTGAAATTTTGCAGAATTTTTACTGTCAGTTCCACTATTTAAATATTGTTCAATATTCAGAAGGAACTGAGTCGCATTTGTATTCCTCTGAGATATACTATTATACACCTGTCCAAAATTTTCGGGTATTTCAATTCCAGTACTTGCATTTCCACCATTTGGATTAGTGCCTAATCCAAATTGCCATGCATATTTAGCTAAAGCATCGTCTCCATCTCTATCCTTAAGTAACTTTCCTACAGTCATAAAATATGGATTACTTGACCTTCCTATTGCATTAACTATATTAACAATTCCATTTGCTCCATCAGAATGAAACCAAATTGGTTTTCCATCATCTCCAATAAAGTAACCTTGATCATTAACTGTATAATTAGCATTTACAACCCCTGTCTCCAATCCAGCCACAGCTGTTAATGGCTTGAAAGTTGATCCTGGTGGAATTAGTGACATAGTAGCATAATTGTATAAATATTTTGGAAAAAAATCATATTTATCTTTTCTTATAGTAGTATTATCCTTAATACTACTATCTACAGGGAACATAAAGTCAATTAAATCTTGAGACATACCTTTAGCTTTTGCCATATTTTCATAATCCGGACTAAAATATTGTTTTATTTTATCTTCAGTGAGTCCACTAGGATTTGAAAAATCATTTGGATTAAAACTTGGTGTACTGGCAAGTGCTAAAACACCTCCTGTATGAACATCTATAACTACAGCTGCACCTCTTGTGGCGTTAGTTGTTTTTTGATCTCCAACTGATCCTGCCTTTTGTAACTTTGTCATTTCATTTTGCAGTGCCTGTTCCGCAGCATACTGTACATTAGCATCTATAGTAAGCTGTACATTCTGCCCTGGATAAGCCTCTCTACTAGCCAGCTTATTAGTAACCCTTCCCTGCTTATCTATTTGAACTATGTCTCCACCATTGGCACCTTTTAATCTGCTTTCAAAAGCTGCCTCAATACCTGATGCACCAACATAATCACTACTAACATCGTATCCCTTCTCAGAATACTTTTCCTGATCTGTAGAACTTATCTTATTTATGTATCCTAAAACTGAAGAACCAAGAGTTCCATAAGGATAGCTTCTCATAGGTTGAATATCTACATTTATCCCTGATAAATCAGATATCTTCTGCCAAAATATAAGAGCTGTATTCTTTTTAATATTACTGGAAATTGGAACTGGTTTATATCCAGAAAAACTGTTCATCTTTATTGCATCTTTTACTATTAGATATCTTCTTAAGTCATTAGGAGTATATTTACTATTAATTTTTGAAACACCTGAAACTACGTCATAATGTTTCTTATCTACAAGTTGATTAAAAACCTGTTCTGGTGTTATTTTAAGAAGCTCTTCATTTAATTTATTTGTTTCTGCTTTAGTTAGATCTGTTTCCTTCTTACTACTAAAATCCTTTTTTAATATTGCATCTTGAAAGCCTCTATCCTTTAAGAACCTAAGCTGCAATGTCTGTATACTCTTTGGATCAGTGGCATTGAATTCAAATCTGTAAGGACTTACTTTTAAAGGAAAACTATCATCTTGAGTTTCTCCATTATCATCTAACAGTTTAAATACCTTTGCCATAGTAGGAAAAAACTGTTTTTCACTATCATCTGTATCCATGAAGGTAACTTCATAGCTTTGCACATTGGCAGCCAGAGCTATTCCATTTTTGTCTACAATTGATCCTCTTGGTCCCTCTTGTGGTATTAACTTATGAGACTTAGTATTTGCAGTTTCGCTATAATATGTACCCTTAGTTATTTGTAAATTAAACAACTGTGTTCCAATAGCCGAAAAGGCTATTATCATAATTATGATTAAAACAGTATATCTATTAAATATTTTTCTTTTCTTCCTATCTCTTATCATATAAAATCACCACTCTTAAAATTTCCAATTACGTATCATATAATCTTTTTTACAAAGCTTATATACACATTTATACATAAATATTGCTACAATAAAACTATAGATAGCTATATTTATTATGTTATATGCATTCATCTGAATATGAAGTATATTAAGTATTATTAAAATTAATATTCCCTTTAATAGAGTTAATCCAAAAATAGAGCAAACAGGTATTAATCTTTTATCTTTAAATAAGTTTCTACCTATTTCTCCTGCTAAAACACACAAGAGCATATTGACTAAAGTATTAACTCCAAAGGCATTGATAAAAAATATATCTTGTAGAACACCAGTAATAATGCCAATTCCAAGAGCTGACCATCTATCATTTATAATGCTATAACTTAATGCAAATATAAATAGTAGACTAGGATAATACCCATATACCGCTAAAAAGGGCATAACAGAATTATCTACAATTGTGAATACAAAAATTAAAATTATTAAAGTTAAAACCTTTTTCATTCATATCACCTTAGTACTTTATTTCGCTAGTATTTTTAGGTACAACGATAAATACCTCTTCTAATTTATTAAAGTCTACATAAGGCTTCATTATAGCATATTTACTAATCTTGGTTTTATCATCAGATAGACTGGTAACTTCACCTATTGGCATATCCTTTGGATATAAATTTCCAATACCAGCTGTTACTATGACATCATTTGTTTTTATATCTGTATCCAGTGACATATTGTCTAACCTAGCTAATTTGTTATTATTGCTATCTGTATATCCATCTACAACACCATCAATAACACCTGTTCTTTGAATTTTACCTGCTACCTGAACATTTGGATTATTTAAAGTTCCAACTTGACTCCAGCTGTCTGCTGTGAATATTACTTTTCCTACAAGTCCCTCTGGAGTAGCTACAACTAATCCATTCTTAACACCAGAATTTTTTCCCTTGTCTATAATTAAAATGTCTAGTAAATTGTTTCCGCCTCTTGATGTAATATTACAGTTAATATAATTATACTCATCTCTTTGATGCTGAAAACTCAACATATCACTTAATCTTTTATTTTCATTTTGCAAACCATCGTATGCTGAAACCTTTTGTTTCATTTGTGTATTCTTTTTCTTTAAATCCTCATTTTCCTGTTTTATTTCAGAATAATGAGTTATAAATCCTAGCCAATCCTTTGTACCACCAATACCCTTATAAATAACGCCCTGTACTGAACTTAACGTAACTCCAACACCATTTTCCACCATGAAAGCATTCTGCCTTTTCACACTAACACCTATTAGAACCAAAAAGCTAACTGACAGAACAATTATTGTTACTGCCAGTCTATTTCTTATAAGCTTCATCTTTAGCCTCTATTTTTACTTATCTTATCAAAGTGTTCAAGAGCTTTTCCTGCTCCAAGTGCTACACAGTCAAGTGGTGCTTCTGCTATATGTACAGGCATATGTGTTTCGTTATTGATTAAAGAATCTAATCCTTTAAGAAGAGCTCCTCCTCCAGTTAGCATTATACCTATATCCATAATGTCCGCTGCAAGCTCTGGTGGAGTTTTTTCAAGGGTAAGTTTAATTGAATCAACTATAGCTGCTATAGGTTCCTTTAAAGCCTCTCTTACTTCTGTTTCAGTAATCTCTATATTTTTAGGAAGACCTGTAATCAAATCTCTTCCTTTAATTTCCATAGTTTCTTCTTCATCAGATACACTATAAGCTGATCCTATTTGTACTTTTATATTTTCTGCTGTTCTTTCACCAATCATTAAATTATACATTTTTTTAATGTAGTTAATAATGGATTCATCCAGTTCATCTCCTGCAACTCTTAAAGACTTACTAGTAACTATACCACCAAGGGATACTACTGCAACCTCTGTAGTACCACCACCTATATCTACAACCATACTTCCCTTAGGCTCTTCTACTGGAAGTCCTGCACCGATTGCTGCAGCCATTGGTTCTTCCATAAGCTGTACATCTCTTGCTCCTGCTCTTTTAGTGGCTTCATCAATGGCCCTTTTTTCCACTTCTGTAACTCCTGATGGAAAGCAGACTATTATTCTAGGACTTGCAAAAGCTCCTTTTGAAGTTACCTTGGAAATAAATTTTCTAAGCATACTCTCTGTAACATCAAAGTCAGCTATAACTCCATCCTTTAAAGGTCTTATAGCTACTATATTCCCAGGTGTTCTTCCTATCATTTGTTTTGCTTCGTCACCAACAGCAAGTACCGTCTTTGTGTTTGTGTTTATAGCAACAACAGAAGGTTCTCTTAAAACAATCCCCTTTCCCTTAACATAAACTAAAGTATTTGCTGTTCCTAAATCTATACCCATGTCTCTAGAAATACCAAAAAATCCCATTTAACTTTTTCTCCTTTCAGACTTACAAAATTCCTTTTTCCTTTAAACTAACATAAATTCCATTACCAATAATAATATGATCTAAAAGATCAATACCAATTATCTTCCCGCACTCTTTTAACCTATGAGTGACATTAATATCTTCAGTACTAGGTGATGGATCACCTGATGGATGATTATGGCATATTATAATAGATGCACTGTGAGCTAAAATAGCATTATGAAATACTTCCCTTGGATGAACTATAGAAGAATTTAAACTTCCAATAGACACATCAACTATTCTAATAACCACATTTTTTGTGTTCAATAGAATAACTTTAAGTACTTCTTTATTAAGACTCTTCATTTCCTGCATTAATAACTCTGCAGCATCTTTAGGCTTTGAAATACTATAAGTATCTCCAGATTTATATGTACCAAATCTTTTTGAAATTTCACCTAATGCAACTATCTGTACTGCTTTAGCCATACCTATTCCATCGATTTGTAGAAGTTGTTCTACATTTAAATCCATTAGTCCATTAAGACCACCATTTAATTTTAACAGTCTGTTAGACAAACTTAAGATATTTTCTTTAACTGTTCCACTTCTCAGAATAATAGCTAAAAGTTCACTGTTAGATAATACTTCAGCACCATATCTAAAAAGTCTTTCCCTTGGTCTTTCATTTTCGGGAAAATCCATAATTTTAAGAGAATTAGCCAATAATGCACCTTCTTTTACAGATTTATTCCCATCTCCCCAAACATTTTGTTTAACTTATTAAGTGGTAAACCCACTACATTGTAAAAACACCCATTTATAGCTTCCACAAAAACTGCAGCGTTACCTTGTATTCCATAGGCACCTGCTTTATCTAAACATTCTCCAGAACATATATATTTCTCAATCATTTTATCAGTTAAGTTAGAAAACTTCACTTCTGTGCATACATAATCTCTTTTAACAGTAGCAGATTTCAAATCTAATATTACAACTCCAGTATACACATTATGAATATTGCCACTTAACTGCTTTAATATTCCGAATGCATCATCTTCATCTTTAGGTTTCCCCAAAACAAGGTTTCTAAATGCAACAACCGTATCACACCCTATAATGAAGGTATTTTCTTTTTCAGCTATTGTACTTGCAACATCTTTTGCTTTGCCTTCTGCTAGTGTCATAACATATTCTGCAACATCGCCTTTAAATTTAACCCCTTTTTCATCAAAATTACTTGGTATAACATTAAAATCCAATGTAATTCTTTTTAAAAGCTCTATCCTTCTTTCAGAAGACGAAGCCAAAATCAAATTCATATTTTCACTTCCTAATGTTTTTTATATAACATTATTGCTAGTATTATACCAACTATGGTAATAATATTGACATTAAAGTTTATGCCTAATGTTAAATTTAAAACCTTAAAATCTAAAAAAATAGGCTTAGCCGTCCCTATAGTATATGCACTTTTAAAAAAATATAAAAATTTAAAATTAGTGCCAATTACATCACCTACAATAGTTCCTCCTATTCCCCCCAGCAAAATAAGAAATATGAAATATTTTGAACTTTTACCAACCATATTAACATATCCCCCATGTATATTGTACCTTCGTACGTCTAATATAGTTTATCATTTAATATCCTCTTAAACAAGTATTTATGTAAGTTATTAATAAAAATTTTTTACTTTGTTTTCAATTAAAAAGTCTGCTTTTTACAGCAGACTGGTTGAGTTATTTAGACACCTTTTTCAGTTCTGAATACAAAAATGTTCTATTCTCATTTACATTATCCTTTGAAAAATTTGCAGGCAGCTTATCTACATGCTCTTTCAATTCATCTAATACTTTTTTATTCTTATAGCTTCCATCCACATTATCCAATTTTTTAGTCCATTCCTTTAGTGCAGATGTCTGGACTTGTTTTACATCTTTATCATAAGTTTTATTTATCACCTGTAAATTTGCATTAATAATGCTTATTATCTGTGAATCACAAAGATCGCCTTTACTTAGAGTATAGTTAACATCATGAACATCGATTTTATTATCTGATAAAAGTTTGGTTGCTGCCTTATAATCATTTTCATTTCCATATATTCCGAACATAGCTCTTACTTTACCTTCATCTTCTACTTCAAAAGGATTTCCTATTTTACTAAGTTGATTCATTAAGCTTTCAGCATTTTCTTTCTTATCAAAAATACCACATTGTAAAAATACAAAGCTAGCTACATTATTGGAATTATCTTGATTAAATACGGCTTTGCTATCAGAAGTTTGAGAAGTTCCATCACTGTTTTTTAAAAACAAATTTGAAATTACAGTACCTATTAATATGGCACATGTTAAAACTATAATTACAGCTACTATGTAAAACTTGTTGCCATTTTTCTTTCTTTTTATATCATATCTAGTATACCTCATTTTTTCATCCTCCTAAAACTTTACTACTATAAAATATATTTCAGAAGGATCATATTTATACTAAATTTTTATATACAATTATATTGTTTTTATCTATAGGTACTCATTTTACATGTAAATTTTCTTTTTTAATATTACTGCATTTCCATTGGAACTTTCATTCATAAAGAAATCATTACTTATTCTCACTAATTGAAATCCACTGTTTTTTAAAACAGTCAATATTTTTTTATCCTTTACTGAAACACCTATTAGGAAATCTTTTATACCAAAGTTATTTAGAAAGAACTTCAATATTTTATCTAACACAATGTTTCCCTCATTATTTTCTAGGCAAAATGATTCCATTGCAAAACAAGATACCCATACCATATTTTCGCTTTTAAATTCAACTCTGCCTTTAAAAATTCCTATTATATTATTTATTTTTATTATTTTTAAGAAAATCTCACATTCGCTCATGTAATATTCTAAAAATCTTTCATAGAACTCATCAGTTCCCAAATAATCATTACCGTTGTATAGAAAAGACTTTTGGCTATTATACCATGTCTGTATATGTTTAACATCTTCTTTTTCCACACTTGAAATACTCACATCTCCATACTTTATATTTACATCAAACATACATAACTACACCTCTTTTCTATTAATTAAATTCTACATAAAACTATAATTTCCTTTAACACTATAAAAAATATATCTCTAATTTCTTTTATTGAAAATTCTATATTTAAAAATATAAAAACACCTATTTAGCTAGGATATTTATATAACTAAATAGGTATCTTTATTTAATCATCCTCATCATCAAAATCTATTAAAACAGGCATGGCCATAATCATTGGTCCAAAATTTTCTGGTTTAAAACCTCTCATGCTTTGAAATGGCAGACTATCCTCATAGGGAATATCTCCATATACATTATGTCTACATTCATAATTTTCATTATATTCATTTTCTTCATTAAAATCATTTTGAAATACCACACTTTTTTTCATCATAGGCCAAAAATTTCTCTCCATCCTCATTAGAGGACAAAGCTTAATTTCATTAAAGTTATCATAAGGATTATCATAGGGGTAATCATACTCATAGGGTTTAGCAAAAAAATTGTTATTATAATAATTTTTCTTCATTATATACATCCTCCTCATTATATCTATTATTAATATATTCTTAGAGGTTCTAATAAATACTATCAAATTATTTTCAAATAAATTTTCAGCATAATTTTTAATACCCTTAGAAATTTTATATGTAAACAAGATTCTTATTAAGGCACATTCAAATAAATAACTAGTCAGTATGCTAGTATATTTGATTTAATATTTATTTTCATATGCCTAACACTATGATTTTAGTATTTACATTTTAAAGTTTCAAGCATATCCTATTATACATATATGTTTATTGCAAACCTAAATTGTAAGTTACTTTGTTTTTTGGTATAATGTTATAAGCAATTAATGATAAAATAATTGTAGTTTGTTTAAATACACAAAATTATAACTCAAATTATGAGGGGGAAATATAAAATGGAAAAAATCGCAAGCTTTACAGTTAACCATTTAAAATTAAAACCAGGAGTATACGTTTCAAGGAAAGATGCCGTTGGTGAAAATATCGTTACCACTTTTGATCTTAGAGTAACTACACCTAACCTTGAACCCGTATTAAATACTGCCGAGGTTCACGCAATAGAACATCTAGCTGCTACTTATCTAAGAAACGATAAAGATATTTCAGCAAAAACTATTTACTTCGGGCCAATGGGCTGCAGAACTGGATTCTATTTAATACTTGCTGGAGACTACAAATCAAAAGACATCATAAATCTATTGGTTGATTTATTTAAATTCATAGCAGATTATGAAGGAGAAATTCCAGGAGCTGCTGCTAAAGACTGTGGAAATTATCTTGACATGAACCTTCCTATGGCTAAATATATAGCTAATAAATATCTTAACGAAGTACTTTTAAAAGTTACTGATGAAACCTTAAATTATCCACAATAATAGACGTATTAAAGATAATGCTTCTATTGTTAATTTATATATTAACAATTTTATAGACTATAATTAAATTGTACATGAAAAAATATTATATTTAAGGAAAAGGGATGCCTCTAGTGAGACAGCCCTTTCTATAAGGCACATTCAAATAAATAACTAGTCAGTATGCTAGTCTATTTTGAATCCAACCGCGTCAACAGAACCCTAAGATAGCTCACTATCTTAGAAACCTATTTCCTTGTTGACTTCAAAATATACGTCGCATCTTTGACTTGTTATTTATTTTCATATGCCTAATCTTGTATTTTTATTAAAGTTCATCTTCACCTTGAACAGCTCTTGATGCAACAATGTCTACTCCTGACCCCAAAATATTTTTAACAATTATGTCACCTTTTTTCACAGGTGCATATACGTCAACCGCCTTAACTGGTTTCATAAGCTTTTCAATAATATTTTTTGAAACAGGTTCTTTACTTCTAACTGGAAGCCTCTTTATACTTCCACCTTTTATGCTTACTGTAGTAGTAAATATTCTTACTGGATTTTTAATTTCTTGAAGCGCATAGCTTTTTCCCTTAGCACATTTATTTCCAGAAACTTCATACTCACCTTCATTATGCTCTTCAATACTGATTTTACAACTTGTTGGACAGACTGTACATACTAATCTATTTACCATTTCCATTCCTCCTAAAGCAAATTAAGAATCTCTCCCTAGGCATCTTCAAATAAATAACTAGTCAGTATACTAGTCTATTTTGAATCATACTACGTTAACAGAACCTTCTGATAGCACCACTATCATCAGAACCTGTTTCCTTGTATATTTCAAAATATACGGCGCATCTTTCACTTGTTATTTATTTTCACATGCCTTATTAATTATTAGCCTTTACATAAATGGCTGCATTTTCTCCCGCCTTTTCTGCTTCAATTGTAACATCATCTACTAAATCGTGTACTTTAACTACATTGCCACAGGCAAAGATACCCGGCTCACTGGTTTTCTTTAAATCGTCTATCTTTATTCCACCTTTTTCTCCCACTTGAATACCAGCATTCTTCGCAAGTTCCGTCTCCGGTATTAATCCAGCAGATAAGAGAACTGTGTCGCAGTCATATTTTTTCTCAGTTTCCTTTATGGCAATGCCCTTCTCATCAACCTCACATATAGTAACAGCTTCTACTCTTTCTTTTCCTATTATTTCTGTAATTGTATGCTTTAATAAAAGTGGAATATTAAAATCAGAAATACATTGAACAACATTTCTATAGGAACCACCAGCACAGTCTTCTTTTTCTACTACAGCAACAACCTCTGCTCCTTCTAATTTCATTCTACGAGCCATAATTAGGCCAATATCACCTGCACCCAAAATTATTACTTTTTTACCCACTAAATATCCATCTATATTAATAAATCTCTGAGCAGTTCCAGCAGTAAATACTCCAGAAGGTCTTCTTCCAAATATCCCTATAGAATCTCTTACTCTCTCCATGCAACCAGTGGCTAAAATAATTGCTTTAGCCTTTATTTTTACAAAACCTTCCTTTTCACTACTAATAGTTAAACACTTTTCATTGTCAATGCTTAACACCATAGTATCAATCTTGTACTCTATTCCTAGATCATTGACTTTGTTTATAAATATATCCGCATATTCTGGTCCTGTTAACTCTTCTTTAAATATATGAATGCCAAAACCACTATGTATACATTGTTTTAGCACTCCCCCTAGTTCTTCTTCTCTTTCAATAATAAGTATGCTGTCAACTCCACTATTTTTAGCTTTTACTGCTGCTGAAAGCCCCGCTGGACCTCCACCCACGATTACAATATCATAGCACCTCAAAATATCACCTACTCCCATTATCTTTATAAATTCTCCATTTATTTACTAGGATTTTTAGCCTTCAGAATTTTTTACCAATATATAGGAATCTTCATTTCCGTATTTAATGTCACTCATATCTTTTCCAAGTTCTCTAGCTAAAATTTGTACAATCTTAGGTTCACAAAATCCACCTTGACACTCACCCATAAGGGCTTTGGTACGATTTTTTACTCCCTTAACTGTAGTTGCACCACAGTTTCTACGGATAGCATCCACTATTTCGCCCTCTGTAACCATTTCACAGCGGCATATAACTCGTCCATATTTTGAATCTTTTCTAATAAGTTCTTCTTTTTCACTATCATTAAGTTCTTTAAATCTATATGCCCTTCTTCTTTTAGGATTAAAATTAGATTTAAGTCTTATTGTATCATAGTCTCTTTTAAATATATTATGTACAATTTCAGCTATTTTCTCTGCAATAGCCGGAGCACAAGTTACTCCTTGATCCACACTAGCTGCATTTATAAATCCTTTAACTTCTTCTGATTCACCAATAATAACTCTTCCATTTTCTTCTTTTGCTGTTAATCCTGCAAAGCATCTTATAACTTTATTAAATGGTATTTTATCACTAAGTCTAGACATTTTTTTCTTTAAAAGTTCAATTTGATCAAAAGAAGTATCTGGTGACTCTCTATCATCGGTTGCCTGAAATACAGGACCCATCATAATATTACCCCCCGCTGTAGGTAATACATTTAAACCTCTATCGCCTTCTTTTGGGCACCTATTCAACACATGATTAAAGAAAGGCCCTATATTATTATTAAATACTAAAAATTGTGCTTTTTTAGGTGCAATATTAAATTTAGTTTTCTCTGCCAACATGTTATTTATTTTATCAGCATATACTCCTGCACAATTTATTACACATTTTGCTTCAATATCTCTACCTTTAGTTGTAATTTTAAAACTACTATGCTGCTTTTCTATATTGTTAACTTCACTGTTAAGAAACAGTTCAGCTCCATTATCCATTGCATTTTCAACTAAAGCTACCGACATCTGAAAAGGCCATATAGCTCCACAAGTTGAAGAATAGAATCCAAATTGAAATTTTTCATCTACATTTGGTTCTAATTCAGCAAGTTCTTCTCTATTTACTATACGCACTCCCTTTGCATTGCTTTCAAGCGCTTTTGCATACATATTTTCAACCTTTTTCCTATCTTCCTCATCAAATCCTACTGTAAGAGATCCTATCCTTTTAAAAGGTACATCTAATTCCTCACAAATTTCATCGTAAATTTCGTTTCCCCTTATTATTAATTTCTGATTTTCACTTCCTAGTGGTTGACGAAAAGCTTCATAAACATTACAACAGTTTGACCCTGTAGTTCCATTACACACGTCACTATTCTTTTCTAAAATTGCAATTGATATATTGTACTTAGAAAGTTCTCTAGCTATAAATGATCCAACAATACCAGCACCTATAACTGCTACATCATACATAATCTCACCCTTTCATTTTATTTATTATTATACTACTTTTAAGGCCATAATTTTATACTTTAATACATTTTACCTATAAAAATTTACTAATATTTAATTTTTATATCTTAATTAATACAAAATTTTCAACCAGATAGATCTTATCTCCAAACTCTCTTAATTATATTTATAAAATAAAAAAACTACTCTTACGAGTAGTAAAATTTATATTTTATTCATATTATTTAAAGTATTGTAAATTTTAATATCTACAAGTTAAGATATTAAATGAATATAAGATAAAAACTCTGCTTTTCTAATCTAATTTGATGATTTTAACCTATTATAATCAAGTATTACATTATCTAATTCTTTACTTATATCCATTATATCTTCATAATTAAACTCATTAGAATTTAATATTATATATAGTTTCTCTAATAATTCCATACTACGTGT